>NZ_DASUFR010000176.1:0-15813 GCF_036274455.1 Nocardioides sp.
CGCAATGCCGACCGGTATGAGGCCGAGTGGCGCGCCGGGCATCCCGGTGAGGAGCCCGGGCCGCGACTGCGCCGCGCATGGGATGCGCGAGCCTGGGCAGACGCGCGACCGGACAAGCTGGTGCCCAGCAATGGTGCCGAGCTGACGCGACGCTGGGTCAACGAACTGTTCGAGCTCGGCTTCACCCCACCGACGTCCAGCCGAGCGGTCGAACGGTTGCTCCCCGGGCAGATCGACCGTCAGGCGGTGCTCACCACCGTGCTCACCAGACTCGGCGCGGCCCGCTCAGCCTGGAACACCGCCGACATCCGCGGTGAGGTCGAACTCCAGATCGCCTCCCTCGGCGTGGTCGCCGACCCCGCGGCCCGGACCGAGCTGGCCGAGGACCTCACCAACCGCGTCGTCGCCGCCTGCGTGCCTCTGCTGGGCCGCGACGACGTTCCCGAACACGTCCGCGCCCTCACCTCCCGGCGCGTCCTCGATGTCGAGGAGGAGCTCACCACCCGGCTCCAGCGGCGCGCCGACCGACCGGCGGAGCCGGTCACGCTGCCCCAAGACGGCCTCGACCCGACCCAGCGTCGCGTCGTCGAAGCGTTGGCCGGGTACGCAGAGCTCCTCGTCATCGAGGGCGCCGCCGGGACCGGGAAGACCGCGACGCTCGCCGCCGCACGGCACGAGCTGGCAGCGTGGGGGAACGAGCTCGTCGTGGTCACCCCGACGCTCAAGGCTGCCCACGTGGCCGCTCACCAAACCGGCGGCAGGGCGTTCTCCGCCGCCTGGCTCGCTCACCAGTACGGCTTCAGGTGGGACGAGAACGGCGCCTGGAGCCGCGTCCCCCACAGCCCTCACCAGGACGCGCGACTCGACTACGACGACGTCCTGCTCATCGACGAGGCAGGAATGCTCGACCAAGACACTGCGCTCGCCCTGATCACTATCGCCGACGAGACCGGTGCCAACTTGACGATGGTCGGTGACCGTCACCAGCTTCCAGCGGTCGGTCGCGGGGGAGTGCTCGACCTGGCTGCGCGCTGGGCCCATCCCGAGGCACTCCTGACCCTCGACTCCGTCCACCGGTTCACCGACCCAAAGTACGCGGCGCTCAGCCTGCTGATGCGGACTGGTGAGCGTCGTGGTGAGGTGTTCGACACCCTCCTCGGTACCGGTCGAATCGCGATCCACGCGAGCGAGGTCGAATGCCAACAGGCCCTGGCCACGGAGTGGCTGACCGAAGGGGATCCACCGCTCCTGGTCGCCAACACCCGAGAACAGGTCGCCGCCCTCAACGCACTCGTCCACGACCTGCTCGTCGACGCCGGCCGAGTCGACGACACCACTTCGCTCACCACGCGAGCGGGACAGCGCATGGGGATCGGCGACCAGGTCGCAACGCGAGAGAACGACCGCGGCCTCGGTGTCGCCAATCGAGACACTTGGATCATCGAGTCGCTGACCGAGGACGGCGGCGCCACTGTGACTGGAGTCCGCGGGCGGCGATCGCTGCCCAGGGACTACGTTCAGCTACACCTCGAGCTGGCGTACGCCACCACCGCGCATGGCGCGCAAGGCGACACGGTCGCCAGCGCGCACCTGCTCGTCGGCGACGACACCGGCGCGGCAGCCGCCTACGTAGGCATGACCCGCGGCCGCCAGCGCAACGTCGCGCACCTGGTCGCCGACTCGACCGACAACGCACGACGTCAATGGATCGACGTCTTCAACCGCGATCGCGCCGACCTGGGACCGACGCACGCGGCCGCGACAGCCTTGGACGACATCGACCGCTACGGCCCTGCCTCTCGAGCCGAAGTGACGCTTCAACGGGCCGCTCTTCAAAGGGCGCTGCAACCGGCCTCGTCGCCTCGGTCAGGGTCGACGACTCCCTATCAAACGTCCAACTCCCGCGAGGTGGGGTCATCGGTGAGTCGCTGACCGCGGTCGCGTCACCCAGAATGACGCTATCGGTCTTCAGTTCACGAGCCGGCCGGCCGGATGATGACCGGGATAACTGCGAGCGAGACGCGTCGACCTTCATCATCTGCGGTGACGATGTAGTCGACCCGGCTGCTGGGCGTGCTCGTGTCCTTCGTGAGGATGTAGCGCGGGTGCGCCTCTACGGCGCTGTGTAGCTTCTCAAGCGTCGCCGCGGGGTCGGCCGTCTTGATGAAGACGATGAGAGCGGACTTGCTGTCACGCCACACGAGGTAGCCAAGCAACTGGTCGAGGGCTTCCGCCACTCCCTTTGGTCCTCGCCAAATCTTGCACTCGGCGATGAAGGCATTGCGGTCGCCGTGACGAATGAGAATGTCGGTCTTGCCGCTGCCGTTGAACAACTCCCCGCCAGCGCCCCCCTGCCAGTAGGTATTCAAATTCCCAAGCAGCAAGTCTCGGAGCTCTTCCTCGTCGAGCTTGGCCGCTGTGCCGGGGGTTCTTTCAAGGGATGTCGCCCAGGCCCGAACGGCGTCGAGCACGTCTTGGTAGACGGCCTCGTCGAGTACCGGCTCCGGGACAAAGTCTGCCTGCGCTGTACGGCTCTGGAGTGTGACCTGTTTGCGCCGAGCGGGAACGGGCGGCCGTGGAACTGCCGAGCTTCGTACGGGTATGCCCAGCGCCTCCTCGACTTGGCGGTCGTTGAGAATGCGTTCTCGGCGGCTTGAGAGGCTGGCCCGGATGGATTGCTCGGCGCTGGCCCGGAAACTGATGAGATCGCCGTTTGCCCAGGCGACACGTTTGTCTATGTCCTGCCTGACTTGATCAACTCGCTGGCGGACCGTGTCGGCATCGAGCGCCCGCTCGACGATCTCGACCACGACGCTGCCGCCCGAGATCTTGCCGTACTTCCCCCCCATACTGAACGTCGAAGCTTGGTAATCCAGCATCTCGGTCGTGCCGGAGACCGGAAATGACACGACCACCTTGCTCGCGGGCACCGTATAGATCTCTTCGCGGTCAAACTGGTCCCGGAACTGCGTCGTGACCTCAGTGACAGGAGTGCGCGTTGCTCCCGCCCAATCAACCTTGATCTCGTCCGGCATGTGCTTCTGAAGCAGGCCAGCGACCGTCACATCCGCGTTCTCGGCAAGGAGAACGTCCGGCTCGATCCTGGCCAACTCGCCGAGGGCATCCTCCAGGCGGCCACGCAGGTAGTCGTCCAAGCGCCTTTCTGAACCCCACATGCGCACTCCCCGAATAACGTCGACGCGGACTCGGCCGCGACTCTAATCGCCGAGGGGGCGTGACAGCGCTTCCTTCGGCGGCCGAGATCCTCGAGATCGAACCAAGTGAGTAGTCAGGATGGCCCGCCGAGGCTTACGCCGGCGGACAGACCTCAACTCAGCTTCCTACCCAGGCGGACGGAGTGACATGACAGGCCGCGCCAGCCGGCTGTCGTCGGCTGCTTCTAGGGTCTGCGTCGTGAAGTCTAAGGACGAGTTGATTGCTCGAGCGCGGCGCTATGCCGAAGAGGTTCGGCTCGACATGCGCTACGAACGCTCCGACGGCGTGTATGGAGGCTTCTGGGCGGCCAACGACAAGACCGATCTGGGAAGGATCAAAGCGCGAGCCGCCGCGGCGCTCGACTTCCTTCGCCAGTATGCGGGTGAAGACTCTCAATGGTTCCAGCGCGCGAAGTGGGTCTACGACGATCATGGTGGACGCGAGTCCACCGAAAGTGGTGCACGCCAAATCGGCGACGTCCTCGAATCTTGGGCAGATTCAGTAGAAGAGGGCTACTCCTCAATCGTGGGTGCGGACGCAATGGGCGTGCGCGCCATGGCAAGCACAGACTTGATGGAGCAAGTACGGGCACTCGTGGCCGATAAGCACGTCAACCCAGCCGCTCCGATTGTCCTCGCGGGCGCCGCCCTTGAGGTCGCGCTGCGAGGCGCTGTGGAGGAGAGGGGGTTCACCGTGAATGGCCCAGGAAGCATCGGCGCCTACGCAAAGGCGTTGCGTAGCGCAGATGTGATCAGCAAGCAGGACATGAAGGACGTCGAGGCGATGGCAGGACTGCGCAATGCCGCCGCCCACGGAGACCACGACGAGCTCAGCCGCGAGCGGGCAGGACTGATGGAGCAGCAGGTGAACCTGTTTCTAGCCAGACTGTCCTCGTTGCTCGGCGACTGATCTGGTCGCGTCAACGGGCAGCGGCGCGCGGGCTTGCGAAGGTCCCCAGAAGACCAGCACGCAGGTGCGTCCTCCCGCCGCCAAGGACCGCCCCCAGTCGTCGCCATCGGACAGACCTGTGCGCAGGTCAACCGCGGACGCTGACGAGCACCGGAGACCGTTGGGACCTGCCCGGTGAGAGACGGACTTCCGTGGATAACACTCCGACTCCACAGGTTTGTGCTTCGTGGGCCGAACAAATCTCGAGGGGCTGCCAACGTGGTCGTGACTCCTGATATCAGGAGCGGCCCCGGCCGGTGCTGGAACACCGGACCGAGGCCTCGGCACAAGTGCACTGGAGGCACGAGCACCGTGGACGAATCATCTCCCAACCCTGAAAGCGGGTTGACCCGGACCGGATCAGCGCAGGTCGAGATCACCTGCCCGACCTGGTGCGAGGTCAGTGCCGACGAGCACGCCTCTCGGCTCTGGAGCAACGAAGGTCGCTGCGTACACCAGACCCTGGTCACGGTCGAAGACCCGATAGGTAAGCAGGTCTGCGATGAAGGCACGAGGTACTGCGATCCGATCGAGCTCTCCTTGCACGTCACCATCGACCCGGCCGGTCGCGAGGTCGAGTCGGCGGACGTTCTCATCAACGGCCAGCAGTCGAACCTCGACCAGCTGACGCGGCTCGCAAACGCCATCGTCGACCTTGGCGAGGTGTACAGAACAACTCCGGGCAGGCGGAAGTGACCGATTCGGCTCGGTCGCTGTTGCTTCTGGAAGGTAAGTGGCGGAGAGAGGCTCTGCCTTGGCACAGAGGAACCACGATGATCCAGACAGCATCGATCCCGGTCGGCAACGACGAGGACTTCCTGACCTTGCCCGAGGTCGCCGAGATCCTCCGCGTCCCGGTCAACACCTTGCGGTGGTGGCGCCAGCGCGGTGACGGCCCGCCCTTCTTCAAGATCGGCCGGCATCTGGTCACCACGATCGGCGACCTGCGTGCCTGGATCCAGGAGCAGAAGCAGCGGACCACCGACCCCACGTTCGCCTGAGAGAATCAGGACACGGGAGGTCACGATGGCCAGCATCGAGAGGCGCCAGCGTGACGGCGTCACCGTCTACCGAGTGCACTACCGGACACCGGCCGGCGCCCAGCGCAACAAGACGTTCGACAGACGGGCCGACGCCCGGCGCTTCCTGGCGAACGTCGAGTCGGCCAAGAACTCCGGCATGTACGTCGACCCGGTGCGCGCCCGTCTGACCGTGGGGGAGTGGGCCGAGAAGTGGCTGGCCGGGCAGGCGCACCTCAAGCCGTCCAGCTATGAGCGATCGGCCGGGATCGTCCGCACCTACGTGGTGCCGACCTGGGGCTCCGTGCGGCTCTCGCAGGTCTCCCACGCCGAGGTCCAGGCCTGGGTGACCCGGCTCTCGGTCGTCCGGTCGCCCTCGACCGTCCGGAAGATCCACCGCACGCTGTCGCTCATCCTCGACCTCGCGGTCCGGGACGGACGGCTGGGACGCAACGTCGCGGAGAAGATCAACCTGCCGAGGCCGGTCCGCCAGGAGCAGCGCCACCTCACGATCAGCCAGGTCGAGCACCTAGCTCGGGAGTGCGGATACCCCTCGAACCCGAGCAAGCACCGCTCGTACGCCGAGCGGGCCCACGAGCCGTACCGCCTTGCTGTCCTCTTCCTCGCCTACACCGGTGTCCGCTTCGGCGAGATGGCGGCGCTGCGCGCGGGCCGGGTCGACCTCGAGCGTCGCCGAGCCGTCATCGCCGAGTCCGTCACCGTCGTGCAGGGCAAGGGCCTGGTCTGGGGCACACCCAAGACCCACCAGCGGCGTGAGGTCCCTTTGCCACGCTTCCTCGTTCACGAGCTGGCGCCGCACCTCGAGACGCTGGCGCCCGACGAGCTCGTCTTCACCGGGGTCCGCCGCGGCTCGCCGCTGCGCGCGGCCATCTTCCGCCGCGGGCACTTCGACGCCGCCGCTACGGCGATCGGGATCCCGGGTCTTCACCCGCACGAGCTGCGGCACACTGCGGCGAGCCTGGCGATCGCCGCCGGAGCCGACGTGAAGGTCGTCCAGCAGATGCTCGGACATGCGTCGGCGACCATGACCATGGACACCTACGGCCACCTGTTCGAGAACCGGCTCGACGAGGTCGCCGACGCTCTCGACCGTGCCCGGCAGCAGTCGGCGTTCGACGACGGCCTGTGGACAACTGCGGCCGAAGAGGGCGAAATTCTGTTGCCCCGTGTTGCCCGAGCGTTGCCCGAAGCCGAAGTAATCCACCTGACTGACTACAAGTCGAAACACGTTTCCGCAGGTCAGACGGTGTTTGAGGAGGGCGCCCCCGGTAGGATTCGAACCTACGCTCCCGCCTCCGGAGGGCGGTGCTCTATCCCCTGAGCTACGGGGGCCAGGGACGACCGGAACCTTACCCGTGCGGTGTCCGCGCGGAGAAACTGGTGTCAGCGGCCCCCGAACGCGCCGATACCCTTGACCGGTGACTCCCGAGCAGCTGTCCGCGGCCATCGTCGGCGTGCTGGAAGCGCTGTCCGCGGAAGGTGAGCTCACCCTTCCGGACGGTGTGCCGAGTGCGGTGACGGTCGAGCGCCCGCGGCAGAGGGAGCACGGTGACTACGCCACCAACGTGGCCCTGCAGCTGGCCAAGAAGGCGGGGAAGAACCCCCGCGACCTGGCCGGCCAGATCCAGGACCGGCTGGTCAAGGTCGAGGGCATCGCCCGCGTCGAGATCGCCGGCCCCGGATTCCTCAACATCACCGTCGAGACCGGCGCCCAGGGCGTGGTGGCCGAGCAGATCGTGGCGGCCGGCGCGTCGTACGGGCGCCAGGAGAGCACCGGCCTGAAGGTGAACGTCGAGTTCATCTCGGCCAACCCGACCGGGCCGATCCACCTCGGCCACACGCGGTGGGCAGTGGTCGGCGACGCGCTGGCCCGCGTGCTCGAGGCCGCCGGCGCCGAGGTGACCCGGGAGTTCTACATCAACGACCGGGGCCGGCAGATGGACCTGTTCGGCGAGTCCCTCAGAGCGGCCGCGGCCGGGCTCCCAGTGCCCGACGACGGCTACCACGGCGCCTACATCTCCGAGCTCGCCCGGCAGGTCAAGCAGGAGCAGCCGGACTCAACCACCATGGAGGAGTTCCGGGAGAAGGGCTACGAGCTCCAGCTCAAGGAGCAGCAGGAGGAGCTGGCCCGGTTCAACACCCGGATGGACGTCTGGTTCTCCGAGCGGGCCCTCCACCAGGGCGACGTCGCGGCCCAGCTCGAGAAGCTGCGCGACCTCGGCCACCTCTACGACGCCGACGGCGCGCTCTGGATGCGGACCACCGACTTCGGTGACGACAAGGACCGGGTGCTGATCCGCTCCAACGGCGAGCTCACCTACTTCGCCAGCGACACCGCCTATTACGTCAACAAGCGCAGCCGCGGCTTCGACAAGTGCATCTACCTCCTCGGCGCCGACCACCACGGGTACGTCGGCCGGCTCAAGGCCATGGCCGCGTGCGCGGGCGACGACCCCGAGGAGAACATCGAGGTCCTCATCGGCCAGCTGGTGAAGATCGTCCGCGGCTCCGAGGAGGTCAAGCTCTCCAAGCGGGCCGGTGACCTGGTGACGCTGCTGGAGCTGATGGAGGAGATCGGCGTCGACCCGCTGCGCTACTCGCTCGCGCGCTACCCCCAGGACTCGCCCCTGACGCTGGACATCGAGCAGATCACTCGGGCGTCCAACGACAATCCCGTCTATTACGTCCAGTACGTCGCCGCGCGGACGGCGAGCATCCTGCGCAACGCCGCGGACCTCGAGCTGGCCCCGGAATCCCACCCGGAGCTCCTGACCCACGAGAAGGAGGGCGACCTGCTGCGTGCGCTGGCCGAGTTCCCTCGTGTGGTGCAAGGTGCGGCCGACCTGCGGGAGCCACACCGGATCGCGCGCTACCTCGAGGACACCGCGGCCACGTTCCACCGGTTCTACGACGAGTGCCGGGTGCTGCCCAAGGGCGACGAGGAACCCGGCGACCTCCACCGGGCTCGCCTGGTCCTCGTCCGGGCCACCCGGATCGTCTTCGAGAACGGCCTCGACCTGCTCGGCGTCACCGCTCCCGAGCGGATGTGAGCGACCGGTGACCCACGAGGCCGGGTGGGCCCACGCCCCCGGTGCGCTGCGTGCCCCGTCGTGGCTCCGCGAGCCGAGCGACCCCAACGTGCTCGTCGGCCACCTCTGGTCGCAGACCGCGCACAAGGCGGACGGCGTGCTGACCGTCGGGGGAGTGAGCCTGGTCGACCTCGTGGCCGAGCACGGCTCGCCGGCGTACGTCCTGGACGAGGCGGACTTCCGCGCGCGGGCGCGCGCGTTCAAGGAGGCGTTCGGCGACTTCGACGTCTTCTACGCCGGGAAGGCATTCCTCTGCACCGCCACCGCCCGCTGGGCCGCGGAGGAGGGGCTCAGCCTCGACGTCTGCACCGGCGGGGAGCTCGCGGTCGCAGAGCGGGCCGGGATCGACATGGCCAGGGTGGGCTTCCACGGCAACAACAAGAGCCTGGCGGAGATCGAGAAGGCGGTCACCCTCGGCGTGGGCCGGCTCATCGTCGACTCGTTCCACGAGATCCAGCGCGTGGCCGACGTCGCCGAGGGGCTCGGCCGCACCCAGCCCGTGATGGTCCGGGTGACCGCGGGCGTCGAGGCGCACACCCACGAGTACATCGCCACCGCGCACGAGGACCAGAAGTTCGGCTTCTCGATCGTCAACGGCCAGGCCCTCGACGCCGTACGCCGGGTCCTCGCCGCCCCGAGCCTCGAGCTGCTCGGGTTGCACAGCCACATCGGCAGCCAGATCTTCGACTCCTCAGGGTTCGAGGTGGCCGCGCGCCGGGTGCTCGCCCTGCAGGCACAGGTCCGCGACGAGCTCGGTGCCGAGCTGCCCGAGCTCGACCTCGGCGGCGGCTTCGGCATCGCCTACACCACCCAGGACGACCCGTCGGAGCCCAAGCAGCTCGCCCACGAGATGAGCGAGATCGTGGCGCACGAGTGCCGGGCGCTCGGGATCGCGGAGCCGCGGCTGTCCATCGAGCCCGGCCGGGCGATCGTCGGACCCGCGATGTGCACCGTCTACGAGGTCGGCACCGTCAAGGAGGTCGAGCTCGACGGGGGCGCCACCCGCACCTACGTCTCGGTCGACGGCGGCATGAGCGACAACATCCGCACCGCGCTCTACGACGCGGACTACTCCTGCACCCTGGCCGGCCGCCGTTCCGACGCCCCACCGGTCCTGGCCCGGATCGTCGGGAAGCACTGCGAGGCCGGCGACATCGTGGTCAAGGACGAGTTCCTGCCCGGCGACGTGCGCCCCGGTGACCTGGTGGCGGTGCCGGGCACCGGCGCCTACTGCCGGTCCATGGCCTCCAACTACAACCACACGCTGCGGCCGCCGGTGGTCGCGGTTCGGGACGGCGCCTCGCGCGTCGTCGTCCGCCGCGAGACTCTGGACGACCTGCTCGCTACGGATGTTGGGATCGGCCAGTGACGGACAGACGACTCAAGGTCGCGGTGCTCGGCTGCGGCTCGGTGGGCTCGCAGGTGGTGCGGCTGCTCCAGGAGCAGTCCGGCGACCTCGCCGCGCGCGTGGGCGCGCCGGTCGAGCTCGTCGGCGTCGCCGTCCGCCGCCTCGACGCCCCGCGCGAGGTGAAGGTGCCCGAGGGGCTGCTGACCACCGACGCCGAGGGGCTCGTCGCCCGGGAGGACGTCGACCTCGTCATCGAGGTGATCGGCGGCATCGAGCCGGCCCGCACCCTCATCCTCTCCGCGCTCGAGAACGGCGCCAGCGTCGTGACCGCCAACAAGGCCCTGCTGGCCGAGGACGGCCCCACCCTGTTCGAGGCCGCCGAGAAGGCCGGCCGCGACCTCTACTTCGAGGCGGCGGTGGCCGGCGCGATCCCGATCATCCGGCCGCTGCGCGAGTCGCTGGCCGGCGACTCGGTGACCCGGGTGCTGGGGATCGTCAACGGCACCACCAACTTCATCCTCGACCGCATGGACACCTCCGGAGCGGGCTTCGCCGAGGCGCTGGAGGAGGCCCAGGAGCTCGGGTACGCCGAGGCCGACCCGACCGCCGACGTCGAGGGGTTCGACGCCGCGGCCAAGGCCGCCATCCTCGCCAGCCTCGCGTTCCACTCCCGGGTCACCGCCTCCGACGTCCATCGCGAGGGCATCTCCGAGGTGACCGCGGCCGACGTCCAGTCCGCCCGCGACATGGGGTCGGTGGTCAAGCTGCTCGCCATCTGCGAGCTCAGGGGGGACTCGGTCGCGGTCCGCGTCCACCCGGCGATGATCCCGAGGAGCCACCCGCTGGCCTCGGTCCGCGAGGCCTACAACGCGGTCTTCGTGGAGTCCGAGGCGGCCGGCCAGCTGATGTTCTACGGCCCGGGAGCCGGCGGCGCCCCGACGGCAAGCGCGGTCCTCGGCGACCTGGTCACCGTGGCCCGCAACGTGCTCGACGACAAGCGCGGGCACGGTGAGTCGGCGTACGCCGACCGGGCGGTGCTGCCGATGGGGGAGACCGTCACGCGCTACCACGTCGCCATCGACGTCGACGACAAGGCGGGCGTCCTGGCCACCGTGGCGCTCGCCTTCGCCGAGCACGGCGTCTCGATCCAGACCGTGCGGCAGGAGGGGCGCGACGACGACGCGCAGCTCGTCGTCGTCTCGCACAGTGCCACCGACGCGCAGCTGGCTGCGACCGTCGACCACCTGCGCGGCCTCGACATCGTCCGCGAGGTCACCTCGGTGATGCGCGTCGAGGGCGGCGAGGAATGACCGCGCGCACCCACCAGTGGCGCGGCGTCATCGAGGAGTACCGCGACCTCCTCCAGATCCCGGAGGGCACGCCGGCGATCACGCTCCGCGAGGGCGGCACGCCCCTGGTGCACTCCGAGTGGCTGTCCGGGCTGACCGGCGCCGAGGTCTGGCTCAAGGTCGAGGGCGACAACCCCACCGGCTCGTTCAAGGACCGGGGGATGACCGCGGCCATCTCGGTCGCCGTCCACGACGGCGCCAAGGCCGTGGTCTGCGCCAGCACCGGCAACACCTCGGCCTCGATGGCGGCGTACGCCGCGAAGGCCGGGCTCACACCGCTGGTGCTGGTCCCCGAGGGCAAGATCGCGGCCGGCAAGATGGCGCAGGCGATCGTGCACGGCGCCCGGGTGATCATGGTCCGCGGCAACTTCGACGGCTGCCTGGAGCTGGCCAAGGGGCTGGCGTGGGACCACCCCGTCGCGCTGGTCAACTCGGTCAACCCGGTCCGGCTCGAGGGCCAGAAGACCGCGGCGTTCGAGGTCGTCGACTTCCTCGGCGACGCGCCCGACTTCCACCTCCTGCCGGTCGGCAACGCGGGCAACATCTCGGCGTACTGGCTCGGCTACACCCAGTACTTCGACCTCGGCCTGGCCACCCGGAAGCCCCGGATGTTCGGCTTCCAGGCCGACGGTGCCGCGCCGCTGGTCACGGGCGAGCCGTTCCCCGACCCGGAGACCCGCGCCACCGCGATCCGGATCGGCAACCCGGCGTCGTGGAAGCTCGCCGAGGCCGCGGCCCACGAGTCCGACGGCCGGTTCCGTGCGGTGGGCGACGAAAAGATCCTGGCCGCGCAGCGCGACCTGGCGGCCAGGGACGGGGTGTTCGTCGAGCCGGCGTCAGCCGCCGGCATCGCCGGCCTGTTGGCCGACCTGGACCGGGGCGACTCCTACGCCGGCAGCACCGTCGTCGTCACCGTCACCGGTCACGGGCTCAAGGACACCGCCACCGCGCTCGAGGGCTTCGGCCCGCTCGTCGAGTCCGTGATCGACCCCGACGTGGCCGAGGCGGCCCGGGCCGCCGGGCTGGCATGACCACCTGATGGCTCGGGTCAGCGTCCCAGCGACCTCGGCGAACCTCGGTCCCGGCTTCGACTCGCTCGGCCTCGCGCTCGACCTGCGCGACGTCCTGGAGGCGGAGCCGGCCGGCTCCGGGCTGTCGGTCGAGGTGACGGGAGAGGGCGCCGGCGCCCTACCTCTCGACGACGAGCACCTCGTGGTGCGCGCGATGCGGCTCGCCTTCGACGCGCTCGGTGGCCAGCCGGGCGGAATCAGGCTGGTGTGCCGCAACTCGATCCCGCACGCCCGGGGGCTCGGCTCGTCCTCGGCGGCCATCGTCGGCGGGCTGGTGCTGGCCCGGGCGCTCGCCGAGGAGGGGACCGAGCGGCTCGACGACAACGCCCTCCTCGAGCTCGCCGTCGACATGGAGGGGCACCCCGACAACGTCGCCCCCGCGCTGGCGGGCGGCTTCGTGATCGCGGGCCGTGACGAGCACGGCTCGAGCTACGCGGTGTCCGCGCCCGTCGACGCGCGGATCGCGGCGGCGGTCTTCGTGCCGCCCGAGCCACTGTCGACGGAGGTGGCCCGCGGGCTGCTGCCGCTCACCGTCCCGCACGCCGACGCGGCCGCCGACGCGGGGAAGGCGGCCCTGCTGGTCGCCGCCTTGGCCGGCCGGCCCGACCAGCTGTGGCGCGCGACCCGCGACTACCTGCACCAGGACTACCGGCGGCCGGCCATGCCCGCCTCGCTCGACCTGGTCGACCGGCTCCGCGCCGATGGTCACGCGGCCGTCGTCTCGGGCGCCGGGCCGTCGGTGCTGGTGCTGGTGCCCGACGGCGTCGACCTGGCGTCGTACTGCCCCCCGGGCTGGATGCACCACCGGCTCGCCGTCGACACCCGCGGCGCGGTGGTCGAGTAGCCGTTTGCTACATTGAAACCGCGCCGGTTCTCGGCGCGGCACCGCATCTGAGGTGCCACAACCTCTTCCGATTTGTCGCTGACCCCTGTCTGTCAGGGTTGCTCGGCGTAGCGAAGGAACAAAGTGACAGAGACTCAGGACGAGACCACGACCGCCCCTGCCAAGAAGGCGCAGAAGAAGAGCGGCGGTCTCAACACGATGCTGCTGGCCGACCTCAAGTCGCTGGCCGGGGGCCTGGGCATCAAGGGCGCCAGCTCGATGAAGAAGGCGCAGCTCGTCGACGCGATCAAGGCGCACCAGGCGGGCCAGTCCGGTGACCAGTCCCGTGACCAGTCCCGTGACCAGTCCCGTGGGAACCGGTCCGGGGGCCAGGAGGAGTCCCGGCCGGAGCGCCAGGAGACCCCGGAGCGCTCGGAACGCTCGGAACGCTCGGAGCGACAGGAGCGCCAGCCCCGCGAGGAGCAGAAGGCCGACGACGACCGCTCGACCGGCGGCCGGGACCGGCAGCAGGGCCAGCAGCAACAGCAGCAACAGCAGCAACAGCAGCAGCGCAGCCAGGGTCAGCAACGCGGTCAGGGTGGTCAGGGTGGTCAGCAGGGTCAGCAGGGCCAGCAGCGCGACCAGAGCCAGCGCGGCCAGGGGCAGCAGAACCAGCAGAGCCAGCAGGAGGCCGAGCAGGCCGACGACGCGGACGGCGACGGCGAGGGCGGCCGCCGCAACCGGCGCCGCCGGGGCCGGGACCGCGACCGCACCCGCGGTGGCCGCAACGAGCCCGACACCACGATCCTCGAGGACGACGTCCTGGTTCCGGCCGCCGGGATCCTCGACGTACTCGACAACTACGCGTTCGTCCGGACCAGCGGCTACCTGGCCGGCGCCGACGACGTCTACCTCTCGCTCTCGATGGTCCGCAAGTACGGCCTGCGTCGCGGGGACGCCATCGTCGGACAGGTGCGCCAGCCCCGGGAGGGCGAGCGCAAGGAGAAGTTCAACCCGATGGTGCGCATCGACAGCGTCAACGGAGCCGATCCGGAGTCGGTGAAGAACCGCTCCGACTTCGCCAGGCTGACGCCGGTCCACCCGCATCGCCGGCTCAAGCTCGAGACCGGTCCGGACGACCTCATCGGCCGGGTCGTCGACCTGGTCACACCGGTGGGCAAGGGTCAGCGCGGCCTGATCGTGGCGCCGGCGCAGGCCGGCAAGACCACGCTGCTGCAGTCCCTGGCCACCTCGATCACCACCAACAACCCGGAGTGCCATGTGATGGTGGTCCTGGTCGACGAGCGGCCGGAGGAGGTCACCGACTTCCAGCGCACGGTCAAGGGCGAGGTCATCGCCTCGACGTTCGACAAGGCTCCGGGCGACCACACCACGGTCGCCGAGCTCGCGGTCGAGCGGGCCAAGCGGCTGGCCGAGCTCGGCCACGACGTGGTCGTGCTCATCGACGGGCTCACCCGGCTGGGCCGCGCGTACAACGCGGCGGCCCCGGCGAGCGGCCGCGGCCTGTCCAGCGGCGTGGACCCGTCCGCGCTGACCGCGATCAAGCGGCTGTTCGGCGCCGCGCGCAGCATCGAGGACGGCGGTTCGCTGACCGTCCTGGCCACCGCGCTGGCCGACTCGGGCTCCACCGTGGACGAGCAGGTGCTCCAGGAGCTGTCCGGGACCGAGAACCTCCTGCTCCGGCTGGACGGCTCGCTCGCGGAGGACCGGGTCTTCCCGGCGGTCGACCTGGTCCAGTCCGGCACCCGCCACGAGGCGGCGCTGGTCGGCGACCAGCAGTCCGCCGTCCTGGAGCGGCTGCGGCGCGGTCTCGCCGCGAAGGACGGCGTCGCCGGGCTCCTGGACAGGCTCCGCAAGACCCAGCGCAACGACGAGGTGCTGAGCGCGGCGCAGCGCTCCTGAGCAGATTTGGCGGTTCTACCGCGCGGCTCCCGCCCCTTTCTGGATACTCGGCCCAGAGACCTGTGGAGGGGGCTGCAAGTGGCGCTCATCGTTGTGGCCGACGACGACGTGGACATCCGCGACCTCGTCGAGTTCAAGCTGGCGAGCCTCGGGCACCAGGTCGTCACCGTGGCCGACGGCAGCTCCGCCGTCGACGCCTGCCGCACCACGCATCCCGACCTTGCGGTCCTCGATGTGATGATGCCGGGCCTGACCGGCCTGGAGGTGGTCCGCGAGCTGCGCACCAACCCGGGTCTCGAGGACATCCCGGTGATCCTGCTGACCGCCCGGGCCCAGCAGTCCGACGTGCAGACGGGATACGACTCCGGCGCCGACGACTACATCACCAAGCCGTTCTCGCCCAAGGACCTCGCGTCCCGGGTCGAGGCCCTGCTCGCCCGGGTCGGCTGACGCCGGGCGCGGCGTCGGCACCGTCTGGCTCGGTGGCGGACGGCCTTGCGGGCCGACGGGCCGCACCGGTCCGCACCGGTCCGCACCGGTCCGCCGTGGGTTCTGTAGCGACCCATCCGCTTCTGTGCCGAGATCTCGCTACAGAAGCGCAGGGGTCCCCGGATATCCGGTGACCCCTGCAACCGGCTCCGCTTCGCGCGGTGATACGGGGCGCACAACGGCGGGCTTCGCCGCGCCGTTGCAATGCGCGGGCACCACCAGCCCCATCGGTGGTCTGCGGAGGGAGATCGGCACCTGGTGCCGGAGATCCTCGGCAAAGCCGGGTTGCGGCGTGCTACGCGCGCGGCCGCCCACCCACGGATCAGTCAGAAGAGCCGGGTATCCGGTGACCCCTGCAACCGGCTCCGCTTGGCGCGCCTGACTGTCGGCCACGGCGATGGGGGCACCGCGGGAATGTGACGCGTGAGCCGGGCGTTGACTACGCTGGACCGCTGGCTCCGGTTCACGTCTCGCGTTCGAGCGAAGGCGACCCGGGGCACGAGAGAGGACACCATGAA
>NZ_DASUFR010000177.1:0-9374 GCF_036274455.1 Nocardioides sp.
CGTCGCGTCCTACTGGGACCTCGAGGGCACCTTCGACGCCGGCGCCGACAAGGAACCGCGGATGTTCCCGGGGCGGCTGCACTCCATCGATGACGTCCGGGTCGCGGGCGGCTCCGACTTCGGCGACGACGGCCAGCTCAAGGAGAAGAAGGGCGGGCGGGTCCACCTCGACCGCGCCGCGGCCGAGGGGCTCGTGCAGGCGCTCGCCGACACCCGCTTCGAGGTGCGCTCGGTCGAGGCCAAGCCCTACCGCCGCCAGCCCTACGCGCCGTTCCGCACCACCACGCTCCAGCAGGAGGCCAGCCGCAAGCTCGGCATGTCCGCGTCGGTGACCATGTCGGTCGCGCAGCGGCTCTACGAGAACGGCTTCATCACCTACATGCGCACCGACTCGACCACGCTGTCGAGTGCGGCGGTCAACGCCGCACGGTCGCAGGTGCGCGAGCTGTACGGCGAGGACTACCTCCCCGACCGGCCGCGGGAGTACGCCAGCAAGGTCAAGAACGCCCAGGAGGCGCACGAGGCGATCCGGCCCGCGGGAGACACCTTCCGCACGCCCGCACAGACCGGGCTGACCGGCGAGCAGTTCCGCCTCTACGAGCTGATCTGGATGCGCACCGTCGCCTCGCAGATGAAGGACGCCGTCGGGCAGTCGGTCTCGGTCCGGCTGGGCGGCGCGGCGTCCGACGGCCGCGACGTGGTCTTCTCGGCGTCCGGGCGGGTGATCACCTTCCACGGCTTCCTCAAGGCCTACGTCGAGGGCACCGAGGGCGGCAAGCGCTCCGACGACGACCAGGTGCCGCTGCCCGACCTGCGCGAGGGCGACCCGGTCTCCGCGGCGGCGCTCAACGCGCTCGGCCACGAGACCAAGCCGCCGGCGCGCTACACCGAGGCCACGCTGATCAAGGAGCTCGAGGACCGCGAGATCGGGCGGCCGTCGACCTACGCCTCGATCATCGGGACCATCCTCAACCGTGGCTACGTCTACAAGAAGGGCACCGCGCTGGTGCCGGCGTGGCTGGCTTTCTCCGTGATCCGGCTGATGGAGGAGCACTTCCCGCGGCAGATCTCCTATGAGTTCACCGCCGGCATGGAGGACGTGCTCGACGAGATCGCCGCCGGCCACAAGGACCGCGTCAGCGAGCTCCACGAGTTCTACTTCGGCTCCGACCGGGTGCAGGGGCTGCACGACCTGATCAGCAACCTCGGCGAGATCGACGCCCGCGAGCTGGCGACGTTCCCCATCGGCGGCCCCGACTCGGGGATCAACCTGCGGGTGGGTCGCTACGGCCCCTACCTCGAGGGCCCGGGCGACGACGGCACGCCGGCGGGCAAGCGGGCCAACGTCCCCGACGACCTCCCGCCCGACGAGCTCACGCTCGAGAAGGCCAAGGAGCTGTTCGCCAACCCGGCCGGCGAGGAGATCCAGCTCGGCGTGCACCCCGAGACCGGGCTGGAGGTCGTGGCCAAGAACGGTCGCTACGGCCCCTATGTCACCGAGGTGCTCCCGGAGGATGCCCCCAAGAGCGCCAAGCCGCGCACCGGCTCGCTGTTCAAGTCGATGTCCCTCGACACGATCACCCTCGACGACGCGGTCAAGCTGCTGTCGCTGCCGAGGGTGGTCGGCGAGGACCCGGAGTCGGGCGAGGAGATCACCGCCCAGAACGGCCGCTACGGCCCCTACCTCAAGAAGGGCAGCGACTCCCGCTCGCTGACCTCCGAGGAGCAGCTGCTCACGATCACCCTCGACGAGGCGTTGCGGATCTACGCTCAGCCCAAGCAGCGCGGCCGGGCGGCGGCCGCCCCGCCGCTGAAGGAGCTCGGCAACGACCCGGTCTCCGGTCAGCCGGTCGTGGTGAAGTCCGGGCGGTTCGGCGAGTACGTCACCGACGGCGAGTACAACGCGACCCTGCGCAAGGACGACACCGTCGAGGCGATCACCCTCGAGCGAGCGGCCGAGCTGCTGGCCGAGCGGCGCGAGCGCGGGCCGGCCAAGAAGGCGGCCAAGAAGGGCGCGAAGAAGGCGACCAAGAAGTCCTCGGCCAAGAAGACGGCCAGGAAGACCACGACGAAGACGGCGAAGAAGACGTGACCGCCTACTGGGTCTCGGAGTACCGCGAGATCAAGGACGAGGCCCGGATGGCGGCCTACTCCAAGCTGGGTCGGCCGGCCCTCGAGGCGGCCGGCGGCCGCTTCCTCGCCCGCGGTCTGCCTGAGCACCTCTACGAGGCCGGCCAGAGCACGCTGACCGTGCTCATCGAGTTCGAGTCCGTCGAGGCTGCCCTCGCTGCCCATGACACCCCGGCCTACCAGGACGCCTTGGCCGCGCTGGGCGACGGTGCAGTGCGCGACATCCGGATCGTGCCCGCGCTCGGCTGACCGCCGTTGGTCGAGCCCGTCGAGACCACCGCAGGGGACGGCACTGCTCGACCACCGCCTCGGGTCCGGTTCAGCTCCAGCGCGGGCTGCGGTCGTCTCGCTCGTTGTCACGCCTTCGCAAGCTCAGGCGTGACGCTCGCTCGACGGGGACAGCCTCGCCCGCGAGCTCGTTCCTCGCTCGCAGCTGGCCTCACCCCCACCAGAAGCTCGTGGCGATGATCCCGTAGAGCGCGACCAGGGAGGCGCCCTCGAGCCAGGTGGACTCACCGTCGAAGGCGATGAAGCCCGCCAGGATGATCGCCAGCAGCAGCGAGACGACCAGCATCGGGCTGAGCACCAGCGTGAGCGAGGCGAGCCCGAAGATCTGCGAGACGAGCACCAGGACCGGCGCGAGCACGAGGGCGATCTGGATCGGGCTGTTCAGCACGATCGAGAAGGCGTACTCCGACTTGCCGTCCGCGGCGAGCTGCACGCCGACGACGTTCTCGACCGCGTTGCCGGCAATCGCCACGATCACGAGGCCTGCGAAGGCCTCGGAGATCCCGAGCGACTCCATCGAAGGCTCCAGTGCGGTGACGAACCAGTCGGAGACGAACGCCGCCAGCGCGCCCGAGACCGCGAGCATCCCGATGGCCAGCCACAGCGGCCAGCGCGGTGGCTCGTGGCCCGGTCCTTCGTCGTCCCCTGCGGACTCGCTCGCCGTCCGGCGCAGCGAGAACGGCAGGGAGAGCGCGAACAGCCCCAGCAGCACGACCGACACGATCACCGAGAACGCCGTCTCGTGCTCCGAGGCCGGCGCGTGCACGAAGTGCGCCAGCGACGGGATCACCCACGCCGTCACCGACAGGAGCATCAGCACGACGATCGTCCGGGCCCGCTCCGAGCCGAGCTGCTGGGTGCCGTGGCGGAGCCCGCCGACGAGGAACGCGAGCCCCAGGACCAGCAGCAGGTTGGCCAGGATCGACCCGACCAGCGCCGCGCGGACCACGTCCACGAGGCCGGCCTTCAGCGAGAAGATGCAGATGAACAGCTCGGGGAGGTTGCCCAGCGCCGACTGCAGGACGCCGGTCGCGCCGGCCCCGAACCGGTCGCCGAGCTGCTCGACCGACCGCCCGACCAGCGAGGCCAGCAGGCAGATCGCCGCCGCCGAGACGAGGAAGGCGAGCACGGAGTTCCACCCGCCGTAGTGCGCGACCCCGGCGAGCAGGCACAGCGCCCCGCCCGCGCTGACCACGATCCGGTCCGAGCGGGTGAACACCTCGGTGGGCGCCTGCGGGGCCGAGACCGACATGCGCGGCACGCTATCGGGCGACCGGGACGCGGCGTCCGGTTGGTCGTGTCCCCGCCGCCGCGTAGGTTCGCCCCGTGACAGCGCCGACGACCTACCCCGCCACCTACGCGGAGTCCGGCGTCTTCGTCTGCTTCGAGGGCGGTGAGGGGTCGGGCAAGTCGACCCAGGCGCGGCTGCTCGCCGACCGGCTCCGCGCCGAGGGCTACGCCGTGCTGCTCACCTTCGAGCCGGGCGACACCGCGGTCGGCAAGGAGCTGCGCCGGATCGTGCTCAGCCCCGAGACCGGCGAGCTGTCGCACCGGACCGAGGCGCTGCTCTACGCCGCCGACAAGGCCGAGCACGTCGACACGGTCGTCCAGCCGGCCCTTGACCGCGGCGAGGTGGTCGTGACAGACCGCTACGTCGACACGACGCTGGCCTACCAGGGGGCCGGCCGCGAGCTGCGGATCGAGGAGGTCGAGGCGGTCGCCCGCTGGGCGACGCACGGGCTGCGCCCCCACCTGACCGTCGTCCTCGACGTCGATCCGCGCGACGGGCTGGGCCGCTTCGAGGGACGCGACCGGATCGAGGCTGAGTCGCTGGAGTTCCACGACCGCGCCCGGCAGTCCTTCCTCGACCTCGCTGCCGCCGACCCCGACCACTACCTCGTGCTCGACGCGCACAGCGCGCCCGACGACCTCGCGTCGGCCGCCCTCGAGCGGGTCCGGCCACTCCTCGGACAGGCCAAGCGACCATGACGGCCCTTCGAGACGCCTCGTCCTCCTCAGGACAAGTCTGGGACGACCTCGTCGGCCAGCACCGGGTGGTCGAGGCGCTGCGGGCCGCGGCCACCGGCCACGGGATGAACCACGCGTGGCTCTTCACCGGACCGCCCGGCTCGGGCCGCTCCAACGCGGCGGTCGCGTTCGCCGCGGCGCTGCAGTGCGAGCGCGGCTCGGAGCCAGGTGCCGGGCCGGGATGCGGGGAGTGCCACGAGTGCCACACGGTGCTCGCCGGGTCGCACGCCGACGTGACCATGGTCCGCACCGAGAAGCTCTCCATCGGCGTCGACGAGGTGCGCGAGCTGGTCCGCCGTGCGGCCCTGGCCCCGGTCGGCCGGCGCTGGCAGGTGCTGATCGTCGAGGACGCCGACCGGCTCACCGACCAGGCCTGCAACGCCCTGCTCAAGGCGATCGAGGAGCCCACCGCCCGCACGGTGTGGATGCTCTGCGCCCCCACCGTCGAGGACGTCCTGCCCACGATCCGCTCGCGGTGCCGGCTGGTCACCCTCACCACCCCGACCACCGAGGACGTCGCGGCGTTCCTGGTCCGCCGCGACGGCGTGGCCGAGTCGCTGGCGTCCTACGCAGCCCGCGCCAGCCAGGGCCACATCGGCCGCGCCCGGGCGCTGGCGCGCGACGAGAGCACCCGCAACCGGCGCCGCGAGGTCGTCTCCTACCCGGCCAAGCTGACCACGCTCGGCGCCTGCATGACCGCGGCCGCCAACCTCGCCGAGGTGACCAAGGAGGAGGCCGATCTCGTCACCGGAGAGCTCGACGCCCGGGAGAGGGCCGACCTCGACACGTCGTACGGCGTGGAGGCGCGCGGTCGGCGGCCGCGGGAGTACGGCCCCGCGCTGGCCGCCCTCGAGCGCGACCAGAAGCGCCGCGCCACGCGCCGCCATCGCGACGTGGTCGACCGGGGGCTGATGGACCTGGTCTCGGTCTACCGCGACGCCATCGCGCTCGCCACCGGCGCACCCGGGCCACTGGTCAACGAGGAGATCCGGCAGGACGTCGAGCAGGTCGCTCGCACGTCCACCCCGGAGCTGAACCTGCAGCGGATTGCGGCGATCTTCGCCGCACGCGAGCAGATGCTGGAGTTCAATGTCCCGGTGGCCCTGGCGCTGGAGTCGATGATGGTCGCGCTCAAGGTCCCGGACCGTGTGCGCGGCGGTGCCCACTAGTGCGGGCCACCCGAGTGGTCGCCGGCCTCGTGGTCGTCGCCATGGTCGCGGTCGCCGCCTATCTCGTCCTGGGCCGGCCCGACGACCCGTCGGCCAGCGGCAACGACGACAGACCCACGCTCGCGCCGACCCCGACGCCGCAGCCCGGCTCGAGCGAGCCGCCCGACGCCGGCCTCACGAAGTTCTACGGCCAGACCCTTGACTGGAAGATCTGCCCCTCGGGCAAGAACGAGTGCGCGACCCTGACCGTGCCCCTGGACTACAAGCACCCCGACGGCGAGACGATCACCCTCGCCATGCTCAAGGTCCCCGCGAAGGACCAGGACGCACGGATCGGCTCGATGGTCGTCGATCCCGGCGGTCCCGGCGCCTCGGCCATCGAGTACGCGCGAGGTGGTGCCTGGGACGAGACGCTGTCCGACCACTACGACATCGTCGGCATGGACCCGCGCGGGGTCGGGGAGTCCGACGCGATCGACTGCCTCTCCGACCGCGACATGGACGCCTACCTGGCCGGCGACCCCGACCCGGACACCCCCGACGAGGTGGCGGAGTTCGAGGCGAGCGCCCAGGAGTTCGCCACCGGCTGCCAGACCGGCGCCGGCGACCTCGCCGCGCACGTCTCCACCGTGGAGGCCGCCCGCGACATGGACGTCCTGCGCGCGGCGCTCGGCGAGAGCAGGCTGACCTACTTCGGGGCGTCCTACGGCACCGAGCTGGGCGCGACGTACGCCGAGTACTTCCCCGACAAGGTCGGCCGGCTGGTGCTCGACGGGGCGGTGGATCCGACCCTGGACATGGAGCAGGTCACCAAGGCCCAGGCACAGGGTTTCGAGACCGCTCTGCGCTCCTACGTCCAGCACTGTCTCGACGAGGGCGACTGCTTCCTCGGCGACTCCATGGACGACGCGCTGGCGCGGATCAAGCAGCTGCTGAGCGACGTCGACCAACAGCCCCTGCCCACCCGCCTCGGGGACCGCGAGCTGACCGAGGGGCTGGCCTACTACGGCATCGGGGCCGCGCTCTACAGCCAGGCGGCGTGGATGTACCTCGACAGGGGGCTCGAGGACGCGTTCGACGGAGACGGGTCGATCCTGGTTCTGCTGGCCGACAGCTATGCCGGGCGCAACCCGGACGGCAGCTACCACGGCAACGTGCTCGAGGCCTTCCCGACGATCAGCTGCCTCGACCACCCGTCGAACACGCCGGTCGACCAGGTCGAGTCGCACGTCCCTGAGCTCGAGAAGCTCTCGCCGACGTTCGGGCGGACCTTCGCGTGGGCGATGACGATGTGCAACGACTTCACCACGAAGGCCGCCGAGGTGCGCCGGCCGCTGCACGGCGAGGGAGCGGCGCCGATCGTGGTCATCGGTACGACCCGCGATCCGGCGACCCCCTACGCCGAGGCCGTGGCGCTGGCCCAGCAGCTCGAGTCGGCGGTGCTCGTCACCCGCGACGGTGACGGCCACACCGCCTACGCGTCCGGCAACAAGTGCATCGACGACGCGGTCGACGCCTACCTGGTGGACGGTACCGTGCCGCAGGACGGGCTGCAGTGCTGACCCGGCAGCTTGACCCTGCAGCCTTGACCCGTCACTTGGGCCGGATCGGCTGGGCGATCGCCTGGATCCGCTTGGTGGCGAGCTCGATCATCAGCTGAGCCGCCGGGGAGAGGGTGGCCCCCCGGCGGTGCACGATCGCGAAGTTGTCGTAGAGCCGGGGCCGGAAGCTGACCCAGTCCGCGTTCGGCGCCAGCCGCGGCAGCAGCTGCTCGGCCGCGCCGCGCGGGATGACGGAGTCGGCGAGGCCGAGGCCGACCAGCTCCACCGCGATCTCGACGTCCTCGACCTCGATCCGGGTCGGCGGGTTCTGGCCGGTCTCGTGCAACAGCTGGCGCAGCATCATGCGGGTCGAGTCGGTCGCGCGCCACGTGGTCTCCGGCATCACCAGGCTGGCCTCGGACAGCCTCTTGGCGGTGACGGGGCTGGAGAGCCGGTCGGGGTCGGTGCTGATGTAGACGACCTCGTCCCGGGCGACCGGCGTGACCTCCATGCCCTCGCTCTCGATCGAGCTCACCGCGATCATGGCCGCCTCGAGACGTCCGCGACGCAGCTCCTCGGCCACCTCGCTGGAGTTCTGGCCGATCAGCTCGACCCGGACGCCGGGGTGCCGGGCCAGCACGTCGGCGACGAGCCCGGCGCCGGCGTACAGCCGGGCGGTCCCGAACATCCCGAACCGGATGGTCCCGGTCTCGAACCTGGCCGCCGCCCGCGCCGCCCTCCGCGTGTCCTCGGCCGCGGCCAGGGTCCGCTCTGCGTGCGGGCGCAGCGTCTCGGCGATCGTGGTCGGGACCACGCCGCGCCCGACCCGCCGGAACAGCTGGACGCCGAGCGACTTCTCCAGGGCCCGCACCTGCTCGGAGACCGAGGGCTGTGCATAGCCGAGCTCCTCAGCGGCCCTGGTCAGTGACCCGTGCTCGTAGACGCTGAGGAAGCAGGTGAGCTGGTGCAGCGAAAGCATAGGACTCTCCTTGAGGAACCACTGGAAAGTCAGGCTACCCCTATGGCTACCGGCCGGTCACACTTGTGGTGTACGGCGGCTCCCCACCCCCGGCGAGAGACCTGAAGGAGGCTCCTCCATGTTCGACCACCACTGCACCGCGTGCGGCAAGCGCCAGCTGATCTTCCCGAGCCAGGTCACCTCGCTGGTGAACACCGACCACGGCATCATCGTGGCCTTCGAGTGCTGGTGCGGCGCCGAGCAGACCATGCTCACCGGCCGCTCCGCCGACCACCGCGAGCCCGTCGCCGCCTGAGTGGACTCGGCGACCTGAAGGCGCTCCCTGCCACCACGGCAGGGGGCGCCTTTGCGTTTTGGCGCCGCGCTGCACCGATCCGTAGACTTCCGCAGGTTGCCCTCGGGCACGCCGCCTTAGCTCAGTCGGTAGAGCGGCTCACTCGTAATGAGCAGGTCGTCGGTTCGATTCCGACAGGCGGCTCCACTCCCACTACCTGACCTGCGCAAACGCGGTCAGCGCTAGCAACGGCCTCCGACTGGCTGGGCCGAAGTCCCGGGAAACTCCCAGGAAAACTACTTCCGTGGCCCACCGCACGATGGCTACTGGGGTCGATGTAGATCCGCTGCGTCGACTGCCGCTCCCGCCCCGATCGAGTGCCATGGCGCAGGCTGTCAGGATCTGCAGCCGATTCCTGGTCCAGTACCTCCAGCCGGGGCCGGACATCGTCCCCTGCGTGCAACGCGCTGACGTGACCCGGGGCTGCACGGGGGCGCGAAATTCTCCGAACGGCGCTGGACGAAGTGGGCCGGCCGCTGATCCGCCCGAAGAGGAGCGGGCCCAAGTCGCCGTTCCCCGTGTACGGGTCCCGGCCATCTCGGACCCATGCCAGTGCAGCGCACCTCCGCCCCGCTGAGTGCGCGAATCCCTGCCGTCGCGACGTCGCCCTAGATCACACGACATCCGGTCGCGGCACACGCAGTGACGATCGGTCCGTCCGAGACGGACGTCGTGCAGGTCCGGTGGGTCAGGCGCTTCCCTCCATGGACTGGAACTCGGCTGCGTTCTCGACGCGGGTGAAGACCTGGTTGGCGATGGGGGTGCGCATCTCCTAGGCGAGCTGGCCGAGCAGGCCGGCGCAGCGTGCGAGGAGGACAACGCCGCGGAGCATGTCCTGTGGGATAGCGAGGTCGGCGAGGACGGCACCTCACGCGCCTGCTCCGTTGAGTGGCAGGTTCTTGCCG
>NZ_DASUFR010000178.1:0-40881 GCF_036274455.1 Nocardioides sp.
CCGGAGAAGCCCTCGTTGACCGAGCGCTGGGAGAACGACGCGTCGAGGTCGAGGTCCTCCAGGGCGGTGTTGACCTCCTTGACCCAGGTGCGCAGCTTGGGCGCCTCGCCGTCGATGGCGGTGCGGGCGGTGCGCAGGAAGTTGGCCACCGAGACGCCGGGCACCTCGACGGGGTACTGCATCGCGAGGAACAGCCCGGCCCGGGCCCGCTCGTCGACGGACATGGCCAGCACGTCCTCGCCGTCGAGGGTCACCGAGCCGCCGGTCACGGTGTACTTCGGGTGGCCGGCGACCGAGTAGGCCAGCGTCGACTTGCCCGACCCGTTGGGACCCATGATCGCGTGGGTCTCGCCCTCCTCGATGGTGAGCGTGACGCCCTTGAGGATCTGCTTGGGACCGTCCTCGGTGGAGACGGAGACCTGGAGGTCCTTGATCTCGAGCTTGCTCATTGGGGTGTGACTCCGTTCAGCGATTCGGTGATGTCGACGTAGACGTCGCCCCCGCGGACTTCGACGGGGAACGTCGCGACTGGTTCGGTGGCCGGCAGCCCGGTGGGCTTGCCGGTGCGCAGGTCGAAGCGCGAGCCGTGCAGCCAGCACTCCACGGTGCACCCGTCGACCTCGCCCTCGGACAGGGCGACGGCGGCGTGCGAGCAGATGTCCTCGACCGCGAAGACCTCGTCGCCGTGCCGGGCGATCGCAAGGTTCTGCGGACCGACGACGACCCCGAGGGCCTCGTCCTCGGCGATGTCGGCCAGCGCGCAGGCCCGCTCCCAGCTCATGCGTCCTCAGCTCCGGTTGCTGAGGAGCCGAGGAACGAGGCGTCACCAAGCACGTTCTTCTCCAGCTCGGTCTCGACGGTCGCCCGGAGCGACTCCTCGAGCTCGGGCACGGCGATCTTGCGGATCAGGTCGTTGAAGAAGCCGTGCACGACCAGCCGGCGGGCCTCGGCCTCCGAGACGCCGCGCGAGCGGAGGTAGAACAGCTGCTCGTCGTCGAACCGGCCGGTCGCCGACGCGTGGCCGGCGCCCTCGATCTCACCGGTCTCGATCTCGAGGTTGGGGACCGAGTCGGCCTGGCAGCCGTCGGTGAGCACGAGGTTGCGGTTCTCCTCGTAGGTCTCGATGCCCTCGGCCTCCTTGCGGATCAGCACGTTGCCGATCCAGACCGTGTGCGCACCCTCGCCCTGCAGCGCGCCCTTGTAGACCACGTGGCTCTTGGTCTTCGGCGCCGTGTGGTCGACGAAGAGCCGGTGCTCGATGTGCTGGCCCTCGTCGGCGAAGTAGAGCCCGAGCATCTCGATCTCGCCGCCCGGTCCGGCGTACGACGCCGTGGTGTCGTGACGGACCACGTCGCCGCCGAAGGTCACCGCGACGTGCTTGAGCGAGGCGTCCCGGCCCACCCTGGCCGACTGGGTGCTGTGGTGGACGGCGTCGTCGGCCCAGTCCTGGATCGTGACGTAGGTGACCTGCGCGCCGTCGCCGACCACGATCTCGGTGGTGTCGGCCCACGTCGCGGTGCCCTCGAAGCGCACCACGACGGTGGCGCGGGCGTGCGCGCCCACCTTGACCAGCAGCTGGCGGGCGATCGCCTCGTCGCCGCCGCGGCCCGTCACGGTCACGAGGACCGGCTCGGCCAGCTCGGTCTCGGCCGGTACGTCGACGGTGAAGACCCGCGGCGAGGCCTCCCAGACCCGCGCCGCCACCCGGTCGGTGGGCACGAACCCGGACAGGCCGCGCTCGGAGTCGGCCACCTCGACGTTGCCGGCGGTGACGCCCGCCGGCACCTCGAGCTTGACGTCGTAGCCGTCACCGCCGAGAGACGCGTCGGCGTGGAGTCCGCGCAGCCGCTTCAGCGGGGTGAACCGCCACACCTCCTCGCGCCCGGTCGGGACGGGGTGGTCGGACAGGTCGAAGGAGCCCACCGGATGCAGGTGGGAGGAGACATCGAGGCCCATGCCTAGCCCACAGCCCCTTCCATCTGCAGCTCGATGAGCCGGTTGAGCTCGAGGGCGTACTCCATCGGCAGCTCCTTGGCGATCGGCTCCACGAAGCCGCGGACGATCATGGCCATCGCCTCGTCCTCCGCCATGCCGCGCGACATGAGGTAGAAGAGCTGGTCCTCGGAGACCTTCGAGACCGACGCCTCGTGGCCCATGGACACGTCGTCCTCGCGGATGTCGACGTAGGGGTAGGTGTCGGAGCGCGAGATCTGGTCGACCAGCAGCGCGTCGCACAGCACGTTGGACTTCGAGCCGTGGGCGCCCTCGTTGACCTGGACCAGCCCGCGGTAGGACGTCCGGCCGCCGCCGCGCGCCACCGACTTGGACAGGATCGAGCTGGAGGTGTGCGGCGCGGCGTGGACCATCTTGGCGCCGGCGTCCTGGTGCTGGCCCTCGCCCGCGAACGCGATCGACAGGGTCTCGCCCTTGGCGTGCTCGCCCATGAGGTAGACCGCGGGGTACTTCATCGTCACCTTGGAGCCGATGTTGCCGTCGACCCACTCCATGGTCGCGCCGGCCTCGCAGGTCGCCCGCTTGGTGACGAGGTTGTAGACGTTGTTGGACCAGTTCTGGATCGTCGTGTAGCGGCACCGGCCGCCCTTCTTGACGATGATCTCCACGACCGCCGAGTGCAGCGAGTCGGAGGAGTAGATCGGCGCGGTGCAACCCTCGACGTAGTGCACGTAGGCGTCCTCGTCGACGATGATCAGCGTCCGCTCGAACTGGCCCATGTTCTCGGTGTTGATCCGGAAGTAGGCCTGCAGCGGGATGTCGACGTGCACGCCCTTGGGCACGTAGATGAACGAGCCGCCCGACCACACCGAGGTGTTGAGCGCGGCGAACTTGTTGTCGCCGACGGGGATGACGGTCCCGAAGTACTCCTTGAAGAGCTCCTCGTGCTGCTTCAGCGCGGTGTCGGTGTCGAGGAAGATGACGCCCTGCTCCTCCAGGTCCTCGCGGATCTGGTGGTAGACGACCTCGGACTCGTACTGCGCCGCGACGCCGGCGACCAGGCGCTGCTTCTCCGCCTCGGGGATGCCGAGCCTGTCGTAGGTGTTCTTGATGTCCTCGGGCAGGTCCTCCCAGGACGCCGCCTGCTTCTCGGTGGAGCGGACGAAGTACTTGATGTTGTCGAAGTCGATGCCCGACAGGTCCGAGCCCCAGCTGGGCATCGGCTTGCGGTCGAACAGCTTGAGCCCCTTGAGCCGCAGGTCGAGCATCCACTTCGGCTCGGACTTCTTCGCCGAGATGTCGCGGACCACGGCCTCGTTGAGCCCGCGCTGCGCGGACGCGCCGGCGTCGTCGCGGTCGGCCCAGCCGAACTGGTAGCGACCGAGGCCCTGGAGCTCGGGGTTCCGCTCCTCGATGGAGGTCATGAGGTGACCTTCTCCTTCTGAGTAGTTGGCAGGTCAGGGATGCAGGTGGTGCACACGCCGTCGCCGTGGGCGATGGTCGCCAGCCGCTGCACGTGGCGGCCGAGGACCTTGCTGATCGCCTCGGTCTCGGCCTCGCAGAGCTGAGGGAACTCGTGGGCCACGTGCGAGACAGGGCAGTGCTGCTGGCACAGCTGCTCCCCCGCGAGCGGCAGCGCACGGACGGCGGCCGCGTAGCCCTCGTCGGTGAACACCGTGGCGAGCACCTCGACCGGGCTGAGCTCCGGGCGGGCACCGGCCACCGCGTCGAACCGGTCCTCGATGAAGGCTACCCGCTCCTGCGCGAAGGCCCGGACGGCGTCCTCGCCGCCGGTCTCGCGCAGGAACCGCAGCGCCTGGACCGCGAGGTCGTCGTAGTGCTGGTCGAAGCCCTCACGGCCGTGCTCGGTCAGCGCGAACACCTTGGCCGGGCGTCCGCGCCCGCGGTGCGCCTGACGGCGCGGCTCGCGCGCCTCGACGGCGCCCTCCGCGACCAACTGGTCGAGGTGGCGGCGTACGGCGGCCGGCGTCAGGTCCAGCCGGGCAGCGAGCGCCGCGGCGGTCGACGGCCCCTCGACGAGGATCGACCGGGCCACGCGGTGCCGCGTCGACTGGTCGTCCTCGAATATCACAACACCAGTGTGCCGTAATTGGATCGGGCGGATCAAGGAAGGGTCACCTTACTTGCCGGCCGGCCGCTTGTAACTCCGTGTTCGGGTCACCAGGTCGGTGTTCTGACACTGGTCCAGTGACCCGAACACAGAGTTACATGGGGTGACAAGGCCGGGCGGGAGCGCCCACCAGACCTAACCGGGGATAGCCTCCGCTTCATGGTCGGATCCATCCTCGGCAACCGCGTCCGCAGGGTCGAGGACCCCGAGCTCATCGACGGGCGCAGCACCTTCGTCGACGACCTCCGGATCCCCGGTACCACGCACGCGGTCTTCGTCCGCAGCCCGCTGGCGCATGCCACCATCACCGCCATCGACACCTCCAACGCCGAGCGGGCGCCCGGCGTCGTCGCGGTGCACACCGTCGAGACCCTGGGACGGGACTGGGTGCCGTCGTTCGCGCAGATCCACGACGCGATCGGGCACGGCCCGCTGGCCGACGGGGTCGTGCGCTACGTCGGCGACCCGGTCGTGCTCGTGGTCGCCGAGACCCGGGCCCAGGCCGTGGACGCGGCCGAGCTCGTCGACGTCGACTACGACCTGCTCGACGTGGTCGTCGACATGGAGGAGGCGCTGGCGCCGGGTGCCCCCCTCCAGTTCCCCGAGGTCGGGAGCAACATCGCCGAGTCGGTCCGGGCCATCCACCCGCCGGACGCCGGCGACGTGCTCGCCGACGCGGAGGTGGTGGTGCGGGCCCGGATCGAGAACCAGCGCCTGGCCACCGCGCCGCTCGAGGGCAACGCGATCCTCGTCGACCCGCGGCCGGGCGCGGACGACCCGGCGATCCTGCTCACGGCCTACATCGCCACCCAGCACCCGCACATGGCCCGCAACCTGCTGGCGAAGTACACCGGCCTCAGCAGGGAGCAGTTCCGCGTCGTCACCCCGCACGTCGGCGGCGCCTTCGGTGGCAAGGCGGGGATCGGCTTCCACCACGGCGCGATCGTGGCCGCGGCGCGCGCGCTGGGCCGGCCGGTCGCGTGGACCGAGACCCGGAGCGAGGCGTTCCTGTCGATGCAGGGACGGGCGGCGGTCCAGTTCGGCGAGCTGGGGCTGACCCGGGGCGGCAGGATCACCGGGTTCCGGGCGCGCAACGTGGGTGACTGCGGCGCGTACGCCGGCTTCGGCGGGACGCTGGTCGTCGGCGCGGGCCACGTGATGGCCCAGGGTCCCTACGAGATCCCGAAGATCGACTACTCGGCCATCGCCGCGCTGACCAACACCGCGCCGAACGGCGCGTTCCGCGGCGCCGGCCGCCCCGAGGCCACCGCGATGCTGGAGCGGATGATGGACCTGGCGGCCGACGAGCTCGGGCTCGCCCCCGAGGAGCTGCGCCGCCGCAACCTGATCGCCAAAAGCGCGTTCCCCTACACGACCCGCACCGGGCTCACCTACGACAACGGCGACTACGAGGCGGCGCTGCAGGAGGCGCTACGCATCGCCGACGTCGACGCGCTGCGTGCCGAGCAGGCCCGGCGGATCGAGGCCGGCGCGGAGAAGCTCCTCGGCATCGGCATCTCGACCTACGTCGAGATCACCGGGTTCGGCGGCTCCGAGCTCGGCAGCGTGGTGGTCGAGCCGGACGGCTCGGCCACGGTGATGTCCGGCACCTCGGCCCACGGCCAGGGCCACGCCACGTCGTTCGCGATGATCGTCTCCGACCGCCTGGGCATCCCACTCGAGAAGATCCGCTACGTCCAGTCCGACACCCGGGCGGTGCCGACCGGCGGCGGCACCGGCGGATCGCGCTCGCTGCAGCTCGGCGGCAGCGCCGTCGCCGCGGCCGCCGCGGCGGTGCGCGACCAGGCCCGCGAGCTGGCCGCGACCCTGCTCGAGGCGGCCCCCGAGGACCTCGAGCTGACCGACGAGGGGTTCACCGTCTCCGGCGTCCCCGGGGCGGTGGTCGACTGGCCCGCCCTCGCCACCGCCGCCGCCGAGCGCGGTGAGCCGCTCCGGGCCCAGCTCGACGTGCCGCAGGACGGCGCCACGTTCCCGTTCGGCGCCCACGTCTCCGTGGTCGAGGTCGACACCGAGACCGGGCTGGTGCGGCCGCTCCGGCATGTGGCGGTCGACGACTGCGGCAGGGTCCTCAACCCGATCATCGTCGAGGGCCAGCAGCACGGCGGGATCGCCCAGGGCATCTCCCAGGCGCTGTGGGAGCAGTTCCTCTACTCCGAGGACGGCCAGCCGCTCACCTCGACGTTCGCGGACTACCAGATGCCCACCACCGCGGACACGATCTCGTTCGAGGCCTCCAACACCGAGACCCCGACCACGCTCAACGAGCTGGGCGCGAAGGGCATCGGCGAGTCCGGGACCATCGGCTCGACGCCGGCGGTGCAGAGTGCCGTGGTCGACGCGCTCAGGCACCTCGGGGTCCGCCACGTCGACATCCCGTGCACCCCGGAGCGCGTGTGGCGGGTGGTCCAGGACGCCCGCGTCGGCACGCTCCCCGACCCGTGGCGGGAGCCGCCGGCCGCCTTCGACGCGATCGAGGTGCAGACCGGCGAGGTGGACGGCGGGGTCGAGGTCTAGACGTGGACATCAGCCTGATCATCGACAACGGCCGTCCGTGGGCGGAGGTGCGCGACCTCGCGCAGGTAGCCGACGACCTGGGCGTCTACGCGGTCTACCTGTGCGACCACTTCATGGGCCACACCGACGACGACACGGTCAGCGACGAGGGGATGTTCGAGTGCCTGACGCTGCTCGGGGCGCTCGGCCCGCTGACGTCGAGGGTCCGGCTGGGTCCGCTGGTGCTCGGGTCGACCTACCGCCATCCCGCCGTCGTAGCCAACCAGCTCACCGCCCTCGACCACGTCAGCGACGGCCGGGCGATCGCCGGGCTCGGCGCCGGCTGGCAGGTCATCGAGCACACCGCGTACGGCATCGACCTGATGAGCCGCGCCGAGCGCTCGGACCGGTTCGAGGAGAGCGTCGCGGTGGTCCGCTCCCTGCTGCGCGAGGACCGCACCACCTTCGAGGGGCGCCACTTCCGGCTCCGAGACGCGCCGAACAACCCCCGCCCGGTGCAGGAGCGGCTGCCGATCCTGGTCGGCGGCGGCGGTGAGAAGCGGACGATCCCGATGGCCGCGAAGTACGCCGACGTGTGGCACATCTGGGGCACCCCGGAGTCGTACGCCCGCAAGAGCGCCCTCCTCGACCGGGCATGTGAGGCGATCGGCCGGAACCCCGCCGACATCAGGCGCGCGACCGGTCACGACTACCCGGCCGGGACCGACATCGCCGCCGCGATCGAGCCCTACCGCGAGGTCTGCGACGAGTTCGTCGTCTTCGACTGGTTCGACCGGCCGCTGCAGTCGACGGTCGACGACCTGACCGCTGCGCTGGGCTGACCGCTGGGCTGACCGCTGGGTCGACCGCTGGGCTGACCGCGTGTGACCTGCATCGCAAACCTAGACTCGCCCCGTGTCCGAGCCTGCCGTCGTCGTGGCCGGGCTGGTCATGCGGTACGGCGACACCACCGCCGTCGACGACCTCTCCCTGACGGTCGAGCGCGGCACGGTCACCGCGGTGCTGGGACCGAACGGCGCCGGCAAGACCACCACCCTCGAGACCTGTGAGGGCTACCGGGCTCCCCAGCAGGGGTCGGTCCGGGTGCTCGGACTGGATCCGCGCCGCCAGTCCAGCGAGCTGCTGCCCCGGATCGGGGTGATGCTCCAGGAGGGCGGCGCCTGGAGCGGGGTGCGGGCGCCGGAGATGCTGCGGCACATCGCGGCCCTGCACGCGCACCCGGTCGACCCGGCGGTCCTGGAGGAGCGGCTCGGGCTCGGTGACTGCGGGCGGACGCCCTACCGCCGGCTCTCCGGCGGCCAGAAGCAGCGGCTCGGCCTGGCCATGGCGCTGGTCGGGCGCCCCGAGGTCGTCTTCGTCGACGAGCCGACCGCGGGGCTCGACCCCGCCGTGCGGCGTACCGTCTGGGAGCTGCTTGCCGAGCTCCGCAACGACGGCGTCACGGTCGTGCTCACCACCCACTACATGGACGAGGCCGAGCGGCTGGCCGACAAGATCCACATCATCGACCGCGGTCGGCTGATCGCGTCCGGCACGCCGATCGAGCTGACCCGCGGCGGCACCACGTCGACGATCCGCCTCGTGGTCACCAAGCCGTTCCCCGACGGTGCGCCCGAGTCGTTGAAGACGGCGCTCGGCCGGGACATCGAGGTGGTGCTCCTCGACGAGCTCAGCCTGATCGTGACCGGCCCGGCCGACGCCTCGACGCTGGCGAAGGTGTCGCGCTGGTGCGAGGAGAACGGCGTCCTGCCAGAGTCGCTGACCCTGGGCACCCGCAGTCTGGAGGACGTGTTCCTGGAGCTGACCGGACGGGAGCTGCAGCCGTGACCTCCCAGAGCGTGTTCAGCCCAGCCCCCGGCGCGGCCCCGTTGCCCCGGATGGTCCTGGCGCAGGCGCGGATGGAGTCGCGCCTGATGCTGCGCAACGGCGAGCAGCTGCTGCTCGCCGTCGTGATCCCGGTGCTCGTGCTGGTCGGGATGGTCGGGGGCGCCGACCGGCTGGGGCTCGACTACGACCACCCGGTCGTGGACGTCGTGACGCCCGGCGTGCTGGCCCTGGCGGTGATGTCGACGTCGTTCACCTCGCTGGCGATCGCGACCGCGTTCGAGCGGAGGTACGGCGTCCTCAAGCGGCTCGGCGCCTCGCCGCTCCCCCGCTCCGGGCTGCTGGGCGGCAAGGTGGGCGCGCTGCTGCTCGTCGAGGCGATGCAGCTGCTGGTGATCGGGGTCGTGGGACAGCTGCTGGGCTGGGACCCGGTGGCGTCCGCCTCCTCGGTCGCGGGGCTGGTGCTGGCGGTGCTGCTCGGCACGTCCGCGTTCGCCGCGCTCGGGCTGCTGATGGCCGGCTCGCTGCGCGCCGAGGCGACGCTCGCCGCCGCCAACCTGGCCTACCTGCTGCTCCTGGCCGGCGGCGCCGTCGTCCTTCCGGTGTCGGCGTACGGCGGGTTCGGCCACGTCGCGCAGTGGCTCCCGTCGGGCGCCCTGGGCGAGGCGATGCGGTCGGCGTTCCTCGACGGCGCGATCGCGTGGCGGGACCTGGTGGTCCTGCTCGGGTGGGCGCTGGTCGGGACGGCCGCCACGACCCGGACGTTCTCGTGGGAGTGAGCGAGCCGGGCCGGACGGGTTCCCGCTGGGTGCTGCCGCTGGCGTGGGCGACCCTGGTCGCCAACGTCGTCCTGGTCGTCACCGGCGGCGCGGTGCGCCTCACGGGCTCAGGGCTTGGCTGCCCGACGTGGCCCCGCTGCACGGACCGGTCGTTCCGCCCGCACGGCGCGCTGTCGCTCCACCAGGCCATCGAGTTCGGCAACCGCACGCTCACCTTCGTGCTCACCGCGATCGCGATCGCGACGTTCGTCGTGATGTGGCGCACCGGCCGCCGGGACCTGCGCGTGATGGCGCTGATCGCCGGGCTGGGGATCCCCGCGCAGGCGGTGATCGGCGGGATCACCGTGCTCACCGACCTGAACCCGTGGGTGGTGTCGTTCCACCTGCTCTGCTCGCTGGCGATCATCGGCGTCGCCGTCCGGCTCGTGCTCTCGGTGCCCGCTCCCCTGCCCGTCGCGCACCGCGGCCCGGTGGTCGGGCTGGCCTGGGCGACGTTCGCCGCGGCCTGGGCGGTGATCTACGTCGGCACCGTCGTCACCGGCTCCGGTCCGCACGCCGGCGACGCCCACAGCGCCCGCAACGGCCTCTCCCCGCTCCAGATGAGCCAGCTCCACGCCGACCTGGTCTTCCTGTTCGTGGGCCTGACGCTGGGCCTGCTGTTCGCGCTGCTGGCTACGGGCGGCTCCCGTGCGGCCAGGACCGCGGTGGTCGTGCTGCTCTGCGTCGAGCTCGCGCAGGGCACGATCGGCTTCGTCCAGTACTTCACCGACCTGCCGGTCGTCCTGGTCGGCTTCCACCTGCTGGGCGCCGCGCTGATCTCCGCCAGCGTGACGTGGGCGCTGCTGCGCGTACGCCGGCCCGTCGGCGCTCAGCCGACCGGCATCGCCCGGTAGGTCGGGGACAGCTCGTCCCAGCGCGCCCGCCATACGGACGGCTCACCTGCGAGAGACCGGCCGAGGTCCTCGAGGTGCGCCTGCCAGCCGGCGCCGTGGCCGGGGAGGTGCTCGAGTGGCAGACCGCGCTCCTCGACGACCAGGTGCGTCTTGTCGCCATCCTCGACCAGCCAGACCTCGATCTCGGTCTCGTCGTCCGTACCGGGCTCCATGGTGAGCAGGAGGTGGCTCGGGGCCTCGCAGACCTCGATCCGCCCCGGCCCTGACCACGTGCTCGTGAAGGTGGCGTGGATGACGCCGCCTGCACGGAGGTCGCCGGTCACCCCGGCGATCCAGCGCGCGAGCCGCTCCGGGGTCGTACACGCATCCCAGAGATCGGCGATGTCCGTGGCGTAGACGTCCTCGACGCGGATGGCGCCGCGCTTCTCGTCCAGTGCACGCATCGTGCCGGTGGTGTTCATGAACGGCTCCTCTTTCCTCGGGCGATCTCGGTGTGCAGGGCATCGAGGCGGTTCTGCCACAACGCCCGGTAGCGGTCGAGCCACGCGTCCAGCTCGGCGAGGGGCTCGGCGCGCAGCCGGTAGACCCGCCGTTGGGCCTGCGCCTCGACGTCGACCAGCCCGGCCTCTCGGAGCACCCTCAGGTGCCGCGAGACGCCGGGGCGAGCGATCGGAAGTGCGCCCGCCAGCTCGCCGGCCGTTGCCGGGTGGTCACGGAGGATTCCCAGGACGGTGCGCCGGCTCTCGTCCGCCAGCGCGTGCATGACCATGTCCATGAGACCAATGTACCCATTCGGTTACGTAACTACCAGGGTACGCACGCAGACAACTCCCCAGGGCGGGTACCGGGTCCGCGACCGAGGTCCGACGGCCGGCGATCCCGCCGCCGCGCCCGGTCACTGGGAGGGAGACAACACCATGCTCTGGACGATCCTGATCATCCTGGCGATCATCGCGCTCGCGCTGTTCATCCTCGGCTCGCTGAGGGGGCGCCGCTCGCGGCTCTGACCGTCGTCGGGTCGCTGTCGTGACGACGACTCGAGGATCTGGACGGTCTGCTCCTTCCAGGCGGCGGTGACTCCTGAACCTGTCTCGCCCGAAGTCCGTCGATGATGCACCGCTCTGTCGGCGTGTCTCGTCACGACGCGCGAGGTGGCGGTGCCCTCTCAACCCCTTCGAGCCGATGCGTGGTTGACAGGTCACCGCCGCCGGACGACCACCAACTGTCCAGTGGGTCGGGTGTATCGGGCGCTGCTCAAGGCCGGCTACCAGGGTCCGCCGCCGAGGTTCGGCGATCAGTGGCGGCTGCTGTTCCTGCCCATCACCGTGGGGGTCGGACCGCGCGACTACGGCAAGGCAGTCGGGTAGGCCTCGCGCCACGGCGGCGGTGACCACTCAACCGCCATGCGATCCGCACCGGTTCATACCCCACCGCCTCCTCGGCGTGTGTCGCACCACGCGTAGGAAGCGGTCAGCTGCGAACTCCCGCAGCGTCCGCACAGGTTGACCACCCACCGCCGCCAGAGCCGCCGCCGCCCGTGCGGCTCGACGCGGCGAAGCTCCTCTCACACCAGAGACGCGTAGATCTCCTCGAGGTCCGCGGCCACCCGCGACTGCAGGTAGCGCTTCACCTCGGCCCGGGCCCGGGTCGCGAGCCGGTCGCCGAGCCCGGTCTCGGAGATGATCCGGGTGAGTGCCGTGGCGATGGCGGCCACGTCACCGGGAGGTACGACGAGCGCCGAGTCGCCGTCGGTCACCATGTCGGCGATGCCGCCCATGTGCGTGGTCACCAGCGGTGCGCCGAGCGCCATCGCCTCGAGCACGGTGGTCGGGCAGGGGTCCGGCCACCTCGAGGGCAGCACCGCGGCCCGGGCGTGGGCGAACCCGGAGACGACCCGGTCGTGCTCCCACTTCTCCTCGACACGGACGCCCTCGGGCAGCGAGGCGAGGTCCATCGCGGGCCGGCCGACCAGCACCAGCGGCAGCCGGGTGGCCGGGTCGAGGGTGGCGTACGCCGAGAGCAGCGTGTCCGCGCCCTTCTGGCCGGAGACGTCGCCGGCGAAGAACAGGTAGTCGCCGTCGGGGAGGGCCGGGTCGCGCGGCACCGGCCCCATCGACAGCAGCGAGTCCGGGACGAAGTTGGGGACCACCTGCCAGCGGACGCCCTGCTCCGGGAGCTGGTTGGCGAGGCCGACGTAGGTCGAGACAGGAGCGAACACGTCGACAACTCGGTTCCGGACCGGCCGGCCGGAGCGCACCATCGACTGGATGACCGGGCCGCGGGCCGCGCCGTACCAGTCGGAGCTGCAGGTGAAGCACTTGCGCAGCCCGGGGCCCGAGCAGGGCGAATCGCCGAGGTACATCAGCCGCTTGGTCGGGCAGACGTGGCTGTAGTCGTGCAGCGAGTAGACCAGCGGCAGCCTGCGGGCCGCGGCCAGCGGGAGGTAGGAGTTGATGATCCAGTTGTGCGCGTGCACCAGCTCCGGCCGCACCGAGGCGACCAGCCGCGACAGCGCGCGCGAGACCAGCGGGTCCGGCACCGGCAGCGCCAGGGGCCGGTCCGCGGTCGGGTAGAGCGCCGGCACCTTGACGCCGACGTTCGGCAGCGCGTGCACGGTGACCCCGGGGTCGGCGTCCGGAGGCCGGCCGACGTCGAGGCAGGCGACGTGCACGTCGTGGCCGCGGCCAGCGAGCTCGACGGCGAGGTTGCGGACGTGACGCTCCTCGCCCCCGATGACCGGCGGGTAGAACTGCGCGAGCAGGAGCACCCTCACGCCTGCGACCCCGCCCGCGCGCTCGAGCCCTGCTCGCCGATGGCCGACACGTGGCCGAGCCGGCCGCGGACGTACCACCACGTGGTGACCGCCAGGCACGTCACGATCCCCGCGGCGCCACGGAGGTTGAGATGCAGCAGCTCGCGGAGGACGCCCTTCGGCAGGACCCTGGTGGCGTACCGGCGCTCCTCGGACGTGGCGTCGCCGGTGCCGACGACCCGGGACATGACGGCCTTCGAGATCCCCTCCGCGTGCGACCGCGAGACCAGGTAGGACCACTCACAGCGCGCGCGGGTGACCCGGTGGTGGACCACGGCGGCCGGCTCGTGGACGACCCGCGCGCCCGGGATGCGCTGCCCGATCCGGATGCAGAGCTCGGTCTCCTCGTTGCCCAGCGGGATCAGCCCGACCCGGCCGACCTCCTCGTCGAAGCCGCCGATCCGGCCGAAGACCTCGGCCCGCACCGACATGTTGCAGCCCCAGAGGTTGCGTACGTCGGTCCGCACGTTCGGCTGCCCGAGGTAGGTGCAGCCCACCAGCCAGTCCAGCTCGGGCGGGAGGTGGGCCGGGCGCCGGTCCGGCCAGACCGGCCGGGCCACGCCGCCCACGGCCAGGACCTGCGGGTCGTCGTAGGCGGCGAGCAACCGCTCGACCCAGTCCGGCTCGGGCCGGGCGTCGTCGTCGAGGAAGGCGATCACCGCGCCGCGGCTCGCCTCGACGCCGGTGTTGCGGGCCCCGGAGGCACCGCGGGTGCGCGTGTTGGCGAGCACTCGGACGCCGGTCAGCTCCTCGCGGGCCCGGGCCAGCAGCGCGTCGTTGTGGTCGACGACCAGGAGCGTCTCCCGCGGCGGCACGGTCTGACGGGCGAGCGCGTCGACCCCGGCCACGATGTCGGCCCACCGGTCCATCGTGTGGGCCGCGACGACGACCGAGACGTCAGGCTCGGACCGCGCCGGCTCGCTCACTGCGGGCGTCCCGCGGCTCCGGCGCCGCTGCGGCCGGCGCTCCGGCTCGAAACCGGGCGCAGGCGCACATCGCGCAGTCGCTGCCGCGCCGGTAGTGCTCGTGGGCCTGGTGCGGATGGCCGCACGTGCAGTCCCGTGGCCCGCGGTCTCGCCGGAGGCGCAGCAGCGGCACTGGGCACCTCCGTCCGGTCGACCGCGCGGACCCTCTCGGGCCCGGTGCTGCCGAGTCTGTCAGGGCGACCGGTGGGGTGTGGCCGGTTTGCGGGATTTCCGACGCCGATGCGCACCATCACCCGCCGGCTCCAGCCTCGGCCGCCTTGCGGCCCCAGTCGGCCAGCGCCTCGTAGGTCAGGTTCGGCCGGTTCTGCTCGTCGAGCAGCGCGTAGTCCGGCGGGTCCCACCGGGTGGGCTGCAGGGCATACCACGAGAAGACCGGCACGTAGTGCACGCACGTGGTCTGCTCGAGCGCCCGGGTGAGGTAGGACGCCCGGAGCTCGTCCGGCACCGCCTTGCGACCCTCGGCCGCCTCGGTGCTGTAGCCGAACTGCGTGATGTAGACCGGCTTCCCCTCGTCGCCGTGGTCCACCAGCACCTGGTGCAGCCCCATGAAGCCGCTGAAGTTCTCGTCGTAGAGGCCGAACGGCTCGCGGTCGTAGCGCTTCGCGGGGTCGACCGAGTCCGGCGCGTGGTCACCCGAGAACGGGTGCGCACCCAGCATGTCGAACGGCGTGGTGGTGAGCCCGAGCCCGTCGAACGCCTTGTAGACCCGCGTGAGGTAGCCGATGTCGTTGCTGGCCAGGCCGCCGCTGACCACCTGCGTCGTCGGCGCGACCTTGTGCACCGCCGGGTAGGTGACGGCGAGCAGCCGGGCGAACTCCTCCGGGTCGGGTCCGGTCGGCCAGCCCTTGTCCACGTTGGGCTCGTTCCAGACCTCGAGGTAGTCGATCTGACCGTTCACGTGCTCCATCAGCTGGGTGACGAGGCCGGCCCAGGTCGCGAGCTCGGCGTCGGAGCGGGGCGGCTGGGCGGGGTACTCCGGGTCGTCCAGCGCCCAGCGCGGCATGCCGGTGATCTGGAGCCGGACCTCGAGACCGGCTTCGTGGGCCGCGGCGAGGGTCCGGTCGATGTAGCCGAACCGCATCGGCCGCTTCGGGAACGGCTGCATGGTCCGGAACGACGCGGACGTCGAGATCACCTGAGCGCCGGCCGCCTTGGCCAGCGTGACCAGGGCCCGCACGTCGGCGACCGTGCGGATCGGGTCGTCCGGGTCCCCGGTGGCCGACTGCACGTTGAGGTCGATCTTCGGCCCCCCGTAGGTCGCGCTCGGCTCACAGGTCTGGAGCGGTGCGCCCGGGGTCGGCAGCCCGTCGGCCGACGTACGCCCGGGCGAGCCGCCCTCGCCGCGCGTTGCGGTCCAGACCCCCGCCGCCCCGATGACGACCACCAGCGCGGCGGCGACCAGGACCTGCAGGGTCGCGCCACCGAGCTGGGTGCGGCGCCGGACCGGCAGCCGCCAGTGCAGCCCCCCGAACGCCTGGCGCAGCCACGGAACGCCCAGTGCCATCTCCACCCCCATTGCGACGAGCCATCCGATGCAGAGACCGCGGGCGCCACCGATGATCCCACCGGTGACGGCCCCGACCACCTCGATCACCAGCGCGGCACAGGCCAGCCGGGTCGCGAGCGAGAACCGGCGCTGGGTCCGCCACAGGGCGACGAGGTGGTCCTTGACGACCATCCAGAGCCCGGCCGGCACCAGCAGCGCCAGGATCGACCACGAGTGACGCGAGTAGTCACCCCCGAAGATCAGCAGCACCGGCTGCCCGAGCACCCACGCCCCCACGCAGAGGGCCGCGCTGAGCAGCAGCGCAGCGGGCAGCGTGCGCTCCATGCTGCGCCGGAACTCCTCCTCGGAGATGTTCGCGCCGTGCGCGAACAACGCGGTGGCGAGCAGGTAGGGCGGCAGGAAGACGAAGGTCGCCATCAGCCACGCGATCGCGAACTCGGCGTTCTGCACCGAGCCGAGCGTCAGCGCCGCGACGACCGGCACCATCTGCGACCCCGCCGCCAGCGCCAGGCTCAGCGCGTGGTTGCGCAGGGCCAGTCCGAGGAAGCTGCGCAGGTCGGCCAGGAACGGCGGGCTCGAGAGGTCCGGCTTCGGGAGCCGCAGCCGCCACAGCGTGAACGGGACCGACGCGACCAGCGGCAGGACCCAGCAGACCTGGAGCACGTGAGCGTCGGTGAACCCGGCGACGAGGAGGATCGCGGTGAGCGGGAAGCGGAGGCTGGAGGCGACCAGGTTGCGCCAGACCTGGAGGCGGGATCGCTTCACGCCCAGGCAGGCGTCGTCGGCCACCAGCGCCCAACCGAACCCCGCGGTGCCGAGCACGAACGCCGACGCCCCGACCGGGTCGCCGAGTGCGGTGTGCAGGTTGGCCGACAGGTGGGGCGAGACCGCGACCACGACCCCGGCCGCCACCACCGAGGACACGAACACCACGACCAGGGACCGCAGCACCATCGTGCGCTGGCGGGAAGGCTCGGCCTTGGGCAGCTCCGAGACGAGCATCGTGCCGTAGCCGAGGACCGTGATGATGCCGAGCAGGGTCTGCGCGCTGATGGCGGCCGCGGCGACACCCACGTCGTGGGCGTCGACGAGACGGGCGACGAGGACCCAGAAGACCAGGCCGAGGGCGGCCGAGAGCAGCTGTGCGGTCAGGAGGGACCGGAACGGCGACCAGATGCCCTGCGCGACCGTGTCCGTGCTCACACCGGGCCGCCGACGGCGGGCGGTGGCAACGCCGGGTGGTCGAGGAGGCCGTGCCAGGCCGCCCACACCGCGACGCCGACGGTGGCCGCGACGAGGAGGCCCGTGGGCAGGCCCCATGCCCAGCTGCTGGCCCGGCCCAGCCCGATCGGCTGGGGCCGCCGGCTGACCTGGACCAGCACGAAGAGCAGCACCGAGGCCGCGATCAGGCCGCCCAGCGGGTTGAAGCCGGCCAGCACCCCGATCGCGCCGAACACCATCGCCGCGGGCAGCGTCACCGCCGGCCGCCACACGTCACGCGCGCGGAACCGGCGGGGGTCGAGCAGCCGGCCGCGGGCCAGCAGCCCGATCACCACCAGCATCACGGTCGCCAGCGCCTGCCACGGCGTCCAGCCGCCCGGCAGCCCCGGCGGGTCGCGGTCGGCGAAGGTCTGCTCGGCGTGCCGCAGCGGGCGAACGTCGTAGACCTTGACCGGCCCGTCGAGGACGAGGTCGAAGCCGGGCTGGTCCTCGAACTTCTGGACCTGGTCGCGCGAGATGGTCCGGGCGTCCGGTCCGAAGCCGGTGCTGCCCTCGAAGAAGCCGCCTGACCTGACCGTCTGCCCGACCAGCCGGGTGTCCACGACGATGAAGTCGACGTCGTTGTGGAGGATGAGCCGGAGCACCTCCTCGTCCACCGAGTGCGCGATGAAGAGGGGCGTCATGCTGTCGAAGCCGGCCGGCTGCGTGATCGGTGTGACCGGGGCGAAGTTGGGCAGCACCCTGGTGAACGTCGAGTCCGCGGCGACCCGGGACCCCTCGGGGAGGTACCTCCCGGCCCACTGCGCGACCGCCACCGTCTCGGCGTCGATCGAGCGCTGCTCGGCGCCGGCCAGGTAGGGGCCGGGGACGCGCTGCCAGTCCGGGCCGCTGCCGATGAGGGTGCCGCCGAGGATCAGCACGACCAGCCCGGGCACCACCAGCGCCGAGAACAGCTGGATCCGCGGCGCCAGCCACGCGGCGACGATCAGCGCCATCGCCATGGTGACGAACGTCGACGCCCGGTCTGCGATCTCCGCGGCCGACGGGGCGAACCGGGCGAGCTGCAGCGCGGGGTAGATCACCGCGATGGCGAGGGGGACGTAGCGCGCGCGGGTCGGGCCGAGGCTGCCGCGTCGCCAGGCCCGCCAGGCGGCCGGGACCAGCATGGCCATCCAGAGCACGACCGACCCGGCCATCACGATCAGCTCCCAGGTGGGAGTGGGCGTCCCGTCGGTGGAGGTCCCGACCTCACGGGCGCCCTTGCCGTCCAGCACGGTCAGGAGCTGGCTGGTCGCCACGTCGAAGATCGGCCCCAGGTAGCTGATCAGCAGCGGGGCGATGATCGCGGTCCACGCCAGCACCACGACCGTCGCCACCTCGGCGGTGATCAGGGTCAGCCGGGCCCGCCGCTCCTCGCCACCGCGCCAGAAGAACAGCGCCAGCAGCCACAGCAGCACCAGGGTCAGCCAGCTCGTGAGGTGGTGGGTGACGGCGAGCCCGGCCAGGCAGACCTGGACGCCGACCAGCAGCTTCCAGGGCCGCTCCTCCTCGGCGTCGAACGCGCGCACGAGGAGGTAGAGCGCGGCCATCAGCATGGCGATCGCCACGGTCTGGTAGCTGAACTGGGAGTTGAAGAAGTAGAACTGCGCGCTGCCGGCGTAGAGCAGCACGCAGGCCGCGCCGACCTGGGTGGAGCGACCGATCCGGCTGGCCAGCAGGAACAGCGCCAGGATGAAGACCGACCGCGCGGTGAGCACGACGAGCACCTGGCAGACGATCAGCGGGAACCCGGTCAGCCAGTGCACGCCGGCGGTGGCGAGCTCCAGCCCCGGGTAGTGCGGCGAGACCGGCAGGGTGCTGTTGGGGTAGAAGAACGAGTGGTGGTCGACCAGGTCGACCAGGGTCGTGACGTGCAGCGTCTCGTCGAACCGGGTCGCCAGGATCGGGTCGGTGAGGTACCACGAGGCGTACATCACCAGGCCGAAGGCGAGCGCGGCGCCGAGCCGTTGGTGCCCGGTTCGCGACGGCGCGAGCAGCAGCCACGCGAACGGGACCACGATGCCGACGAAGCCGACGTACCAGAGCCCGATCGCCGTCGACTCGTCGCCGTGCCAGCCCCACGCGTAGCCGATCACCTGGATGAGCAGCCCGAGGCACGACAGCAGCGCGGCGACGGCCTCGAGGCGACGCCCGTTTGCGGGCGCGTCCTCGGGCACGTTGACACGCGCGTCGACTGTGGCTGTCATCCCTGTTCCCCTGCGTCAGCGAGCCAGGACCGACTGATAAGTATCGAGCACCCCAGCCACACACGTCTCCCAAGTCGGCAGCTCCGCCGGGTCGGGGACGAGCGGTTCCGCGAGCTGCCGCTCGATGGCGCGGGCGGTCTCCTCGGGGGTCGCGTGCTGGTCGACACCGACCGCCCAGCCGAGGTCGGCCAGCTCGGTCAGGCCGGACGTTCGGCTGACCACCGCGGGCCGGCCGGCGGTGAGCGCCTCCATGACCGCAACGGGGTGCGCCTCGTAGTCGCTGAGCAGGGTCATCACCGACGCCCGCCCGACCGCCTCGGCCATCTGCGCGCGGTCCACCGGCGGCACGAAGCGGACCCGGACCCGGTCGTCGACGCCCAGCTCCTCGGCGCGCGTGAGCAGCTCGCGCTCGTAGGGCCCGGAGCCCAGGATCTCCACACGCGCCTCGGGGTGGGACTTGAGGAGGTACGGCAGCGCCTCGACGGCCCGGTGGTGGCCCTTGTAGCGCTCGAGCCGGCCGACGCTCACCACCAGCCCCGGCTCCGGCGTCACCGGTCCCGCCGGCGCGGGCAACGAGCCGCCGTTGCGGATCACCCGGATCGAACCCTCCGGCAACCCCATGACCTCCTCGAACCGGTGCGCCTCGAACTCCGAGACGCCCACGAGGGCACCCGCCCGGCGCAGCAGCGGGGCCAGCAGCCGGAACTGGGTGCGGCGCGCCTTCTCCCGGAATGCGCTGCTGTTGCCGCCGGTGTGGAAGGTCAGGACGAACGGCGTGCGGCGCAGGATCGCCGCGAGCATCGCCAGCGGTGGGACCAGCGTGTGGATCCCCTGGACGTGCACCACGTCGTACCTCGTGCGCAGGGCGGCCCAGAACAGCCCCGGGCTGAAGTACCAGTCCCGGCCGGCCGGGTAGGCGCGGAACCGCCGCACCGTGTAGCCGTCGACCCGCTCGCGCCGGGGCAGGCTTCCGCTGCGGTCGGTGGTGAGGAGCTCGAGGTCGTGGCCGCGCGCGACGACCCGGCTCGCCACCTCGGCCACGTGCGACTCGATGCCGCCGATCTCCGGCTGGCTCCGAGTCGCGATCATCCCCACACGCGTCACTCCGGAATCGTCCCAGAGGCTGCTAATCCGCCGTGGCGGTTTGGCCGAGCAGCGCCCTGTCGAGGGCGGTGTTGCGCCTCACTCGCGCCCGCTCGGTGCGCAGCGTGCGCAGCACCCGCCAGCCGTCGGAGACCGCGCGCAGGTTGGACTCGCCGTGGATGCGCCGGCGCTCGACGCTCGGCACCTCGGTGATGGTCAGCCCCGCGGTGGCGAACCGGCAGCTGATCATGGTCTCGATCTCGAACCCGTCGCCCCAGAGCATCCCGGCGCCGTCGGGAGCCGCGAGGTCGTGGTCCGGGAGGTCGAGCAGCGGGACCAGGTCGGCCCAGAACGCGTTGTAGCCGTAGCAGAGGTCGGTGAACCGGGTCCGGAAGGAGCGGTTCATCCAGGTCTGCAGGAACCGGTTGCCGAGCCGGCGGACCCAGGTGATGTCCGCGCTGCCACCGCCGGGCCGGAACCGCGATCCCTTGGCGAAGTCGGCGCCCTCGACCAGGGCCTCGACGAACCGCGGCATCTCGCCGGGGTCGGCCGAGCCGTCCGCGTCGAACATCACGACGACATCGCCGCTGACCTCGGCGAAGCCGGCCGCGAGCGCGTTGCCCTTGCCGCGGCGGGCCTGGCGCACCACGACGACGTCGGGCAGCAGCTCCCGGGCCGTCTCGACGGTGCCGTCGACGCTTCCCCCGTCGACCAGGACCACCTGGTGGACCGGCGGGAGCGCCGGCAGCACCTCGCGGAGGTTGCGCGCCTCGTTGAGGGCCGGGATCACGACGCTGATCCGCGGGTCCGGTGGCCTCGCGTAGCCCGCTGCAGAAGTCGGCGCGTCTACCTCACGGCGTGAGACCGCCATGCTCGGGACCCCCCAGTCACCAACACGTGCGCGCCCCCCATGGCGCACCGGCTGCAGGTTACCTGCCGGTCACCGGGGCCCGGCCACCGGCCCTCCCCCATCTGGGGATCAGCTGCCTGGGGATCAGCTGCCTGGCGATCAGCTGTCTGGGGATCAGCGGGTGAGCAGCGGGTCGAGCGCGACCGCCACGAACAGCAGCGAGAGGTAGAGGTTGGAAGCGTGGAAGAGCCGCATCGGCTGGATCGTGGTGAGGTCCTCGGTGCCGCGGGCGCGGCCCCACATCCGGTGCGCCTCGAGCAGGAAGCCGGCGCCGAGCACGACCGCGGCGAGCGGGTAGACCAGACCGGTGCCGGCCACCGGCCACAGCGCAAGGGACACCGCGACCATCACCCAGCTGTAGACCACGACCTGGCGGCCGACCTCGCGGGCCGGCGCCACGACGGGCAGCATCGGCACGTCGACGTTGGCGTAGTCCTCGCGGTAGCGGAGGGCCAGGGCCCAGGTGTGCGGCGGGGTCCAGAAGAAGACCACCGCGAAGAGCACGACCGGTACCCACGACAGCTCGCCGGTGACCGCGGTCCAGCCGATCAGCGCCGGGAAGCAGCCGGCCAGCCCGCCCCACACGATGTTCTGGGTGGTCCGCCGCTTCAGCAGCATCGTGTAGCCGAAGACGTAGAACGCGTTGGCGGTCAGCGACAGCGCTGCGGACAGCGGGTTGACCCAGAGCAGCAGGACCGCGGTCGACAGGGCCGCGAGCGCGAAGCCGAAGACCAGCGCGGCCCGCGGTGACACCAGGTGGCGCGGCAGCGCCCGCCGGCGGGTACGGCGCATCTGCTCGTCGATGTCCCGGTCGTAGACGCAGTTGAACACCGACGCCGATCCGGCGGAGAACGTGCCGCCCACGACGGTGGCGGCCACCAGACCGAGCGGCGGGACCCCCTGGGCCGCGAAGAACATCACCGGAACCGTGGTGAGGAGCAGCAGCTCGATGACGCGCGGCTTGGTCAGCCCGACGTACGCCGTGACGACGTCGCGGGCGGTGGCTCTCCGCGACGGTCCAGCGATTCTGCGTTCGGCAGCGGGCCGCGCGGTGCGCGGTACCGACTGTCCGACGTAGGTCACGGAACCTCTGAGAGTGCGTTCGGCGGGTTGGATGTGGGCACTGAGCCGCTGTGAGTCTAGCCGTGGCGCTGAGTAGGGTCGGAGGTGCCCGCAGGCCGTCGAGAGGAACGCAGTGAGCACCGAGGCAGACCTTGAGTGGAACGAGCTCGACGACAAGGCCGTGGACACGATCCGTGTCCTGGCCATGGACGCGGTCCAGAAGGTGGGCAACGGGCATCCCGGCACCGCGATGAGCCTCGCGCCGGCGGCCTACCTGCTGTTCCAGAAGGTGATGCGCCACAACCCGGCCGACCCGCACTGGCCGGGGCGGGACCGGTTCGTCCTCTCCGCCGGGCACTCGTCGCTGACGCTCTACCTGCAGCTCTACCTCGGCGGGTGGGGGCTGGAGCTCGAGGACATCAAGTCGCTGCGCACGTGGGGCAGCAAGACCCCCGGCCACCCGGAGTACGGCCACACCGCCGGCGTCGAGACGACCACCGGCCCGCTCGGCCAGGGCATCGGCAACGCCGTCGGGATGGCGATGGCCGCCCGCAAGGAGCGCGGCCTGCTCGACCCCAACGCCGCCGAGGGCGCCTCGCCGTTCGATCACCGGGTCTTCGCCATCTGCAGCGACGGTGACATCGAGGAGGGTGTCTCGGCGGAGGTCTCGGCTATCGCGGGCGTCCAACGGCTCGGCAACCTGACGGTGATCTACGACGCCAACCGGATCTCGATCGAGGACAACACCGACATCGCGCTGGCCGAGGACGTCGGCGCGCGCTACGAGGCCTACGGCTGGCACGTGCAGACCGTGGACTGGACCCACGACGGGACCAAGTACGTCGAGGACGTGCCCGCCCTCTTCGAGGCGATCCGCAACGCCGACGCGGTCACCGACCGGCCCAGCTTCATCGTGCTGCGCACGATCATCGCCTGGCCGGCGCCGGACGCCCAGAACACCGGAAAGGCGCACGGCTCCGCGCTCGGTGCCGAGGAGGTCGCCAAGACCAAGCAGGTGCTGGGCTTCGACCCCGACCAGGCCTTCGAGGTCCCGCCGGGCGTCCTGGAGCACACCCGCCGCCTGGTCGAGCGCGGCAAGGCCGCCCAGGCGGAGTGGGACAAGGAGTTCCAGCACTGGACCACGAAGCCCTCGGCCGACGTCGCGCTCTTCGAGCGGATGCAGACCCGGACCCTCCCCGACGGCTGGGACTCCGAGCTGCCGAGCTTCGAGGCCGACGAGAAGGGCGTGGCGACCCGGAAGGCCAGCGGCGCGGTGATCAACGCCATCGCCGCGAAGGTGCCCGAGTTCTGGGGTGGCTCGGCCGACCTGGCCGAGTCCAACAACACCACCATCGAGGGCGCACCGTCGTTCCTGCCGAGCGACCGTGGCACCAAGATGTGGCAGGCCGACCCGCTGGCCGGCCGGGTGCTCCACTTCGGCATCCGCGAGCACGGCATGGGCGCGATCCTCAACGGCATCGCGCTGCACGGCGGGACCCGCGTCTTCGGCGGCACCTTCCTGACCTTCTCCGACTACATGCGGCCCGCGGTCCGGCTGGCCGCCCTGATGGGGATCCCGGTCACCTATGTCTGGACCCACGACTCGATCGGGCTCGGCGAGGACGGGCCGACCCACCAGCCCATCGAGCACTTCGCCGCGCTGCGCGCGATCCCCGGGCTGGACCTCGTCCGCCCCGGTGACGCCAACGAGGTCGTCGCGTGCTGGAAGGCGATCCTCGAGCGCACCGACCGCCCGGCCGGGCTGGCGCTGAGCCGGCAGAACCTCCCGGTGTTCCCACGCGGCGAGGAGGACTTCTCCGACACCTCCAACGTGCACCGCGGCGGCTACGTCCTGCTCGACACCGAGGGCACCCCCGACGTGGTGCTGATCGGCACCGGCTCCGAGGTGCAGCTCGCGGTCGGGGCCCGGAAGATCCTGGCCGAGGACGGCGTTGCCGCTCGTGTGGTCTCGATGCCGTGCCGCGAGTGGTTCGACGAGCAGGAGTCGTCCTACCGCGAGTCCGTCATCCCGCCCACCGTCAAGGCCCGGGTCTCGGTGGAGGCGGGCGTGGCGCAGGGCTGGCGCGAGGTCGTCGGCGACCACGGCCGGATCGTGTCCATCGAGCACTACGGCGCCTCGGCCGACTACCAGCGCATCTTCACCGAGTTCGGGGTCACCGCAACCGCGGTGGCCGACGCTGCGCGCGACAGCATCCACGTGGCGAGCAGCTGAACCTTCCCCACCCCCTCGAAGGAGCAACCATGACCGACCGTCTGCAGGCCCTGTCCGACGCCGGCGTCTCCATCTGGCTCGACGACCTATCCCGGGAGCGCATCGAGACCGGCAACCTCGCCGAGCTGATCAAGGACAAGCACGTCGTGGGGGTGACCACCAACCCGACCATCTTCGCCGGCGCGATCTCCGAGGGTGAGCGGTACGACGAGCAGGTCCGCAAGCTGGTCGCCGAGGGCGCCGACGTCGACCGGGTGATCTTCGAGATCACCACCGAGGACGTCCGCAACGGCTGCGAGATCATGACGCCGGTCTATGAGTCCACCAAGGCCGACGGCCGGGTGTCCATCGAGGTCGAGCCGGACCTCGCCAACGACACCGAGGCGACCATCGCGTCGGCGCAGCGGCTCTGGCAGGCCGTCGACCGGCCGAACGCCTACGTCAAGATCCCGGCCACCGAGGAGGGGCTGTCGGCCATCACTGCCGGCATCGCGGAAGGGATCAACGTCAACGTCACGCTGATCTTCAGCGTCGAGCGCTACCGCGGGGTCATGGACGCCTACCTGACCGGGCTCGAGCAGGCTCGCGACGCGGGGCTCGACCTGAGTCGGATCTTCTCGGTCGCCTCGTTCTTCGTCTCCCGGGTCGACACCGAGGTCGACAAGCGGCTCGAGGCCATCGGCACCGACGAGGCCAAGGCCCTCCGCGGCAAGGCCGCCGTGGCCAACGCGCTGCTCGCCTACGCGGCGTACGAAGAGGTCATCGCATCCGACCGCTGGAAGCAGCTCGCCGAGGCGGGAGCCAACCCGCAGCGCCCGCTGTGGGCGTCCACCGGCGTGAAGAACCCGGACTACCCCGACACGCTCTACGTCACCGACCTGGTCGTCGCCGACACCGTCAACACGATGCCGGAGAAGACCCTCGACGCCTTCGCCGACCACGGTGAGGTCAAGGGCGACATGGTCACCGGCAAGGGCGGCGAGGCGCAGGCGGTCTTCGACCAGCTCGCCGGCGTGGGCATCGACCTCCCCGACGTCTTCCGGGTCCTCGAGGAGGAGGGCGTGGACAAGTTCAAGAAGTCGTGGGACGAGCTGGTCGAGACGGTCCGCAAGCAGATGGAGCAGGAGGCCTAGGGCGTGGTCGACGCGCCCGTCGACGCCACCACCACGGAGGCCTGGGACGCGCTGCGGGCACTGGCGGACGGGTTCACGCCGAGCCTGCGCGCGTGGTTCGCCGAGGACCCCGAGCGCGCCACGGCGCTGACCTTCAGCGCGGCAGACCTCCATGTCGACCTGTCCAAGAACCTCATCACCCGGCCGGTGCTCACCGAGCTGCTTGCCCTGGCCGGCCAGGTCGGGCTGGCCGAGCGGCGCGAGGCCATGTTCCGGGGCGACCACGTCAACGTCACCGAGGACCGCGCGGTCCTGCACACCGCCCTCCGGCTTCCCGAGGACGCCACCCTGGAGGTCGACGGTCAGGACGTCGTCCGCGACGTCCACGAGGTGCTGCGCCGGGTCTACGACTTCGCCGACAAGGTGCGCTCGGGTGCCTGGACCGGCGTCACCGGCGAGCGGATCCGCACGGTCGTCAACATCGGCATCGGTGGCTCCGACCTCGGGCCGGTGATGGCCTACGAGGCGCTCGAGCCGTACCGGCAGGACGGGCTCGAGTGCCGGTTCATCAGCAACATCGACCCGACCGACGCGGCGACGACCCTGGCCGGGCTGGACCCGGCCACGACGCTGTTCATCGTCTCGAGCAAGACCTTCGGCACCCTCGAGACCCTGACCAACGCACGCCTGTGCAAGGCCTGGCTGCTCGACGGGCTGGCCCGGACAGGAGGGGTCGACGACAAGGAGGCGGTCGCCAAGCACTTCGTGGCGGTCTCGACCGCGCTCGACAAGGTGGCCGACTTCGGCATCGACCCGGACAACGCCTTCGGGTTCTGGGACTGGGTCGGCGGCCGCTACTCGATGGACTCCGCGATCGGCACCTCGCTCGTCGTGGCGATCGGCCCGGAGCGGTTCACCGAGCTGCTGGCCGGGATGCACGCCATGGACGAGCACTTCCGCACCACCGAGCCGGCGCGCAACGTGCCGGTGCTGATGGGGCTGCTCAACGTCTGGTACACCAACTTCCTCGGTGCGCAGACCCACGCGGTGCTCCCCTACTCCCAGCTGCTGCACCGGTTCCCGGCCTACCTCCAGCAGCTGACGATGGAGTCCAACGGCAAGGGCGTCCGCTGGGACGGCACCGCGGTGACCTCCGACACCGGCGAGGTCTTCTGGGGCGAGCCCGGCACCAACGGGCAGCACGCGTTCTACCAGCTGATCCATCAGGGCACCCGGCTCGTGCCGGCCGACTTCATCGCGTTCGCCAACCCGGCCTACCCGCTGCGCGACGCCCAGGATGGAGCGAGCACCGACGTCCACGAGCTGTTCCTGGCCAACTTCTTCGCCCAGACCCGGGCCCTGGCCTTCGGCAAGACGGCCGACGAGGTGCGCGCCGAGGGCACTGACGAGAAGGGCGTGCCGGCCCGGGTGTTCCCGGGGAACCGGCCGACGACGTCGATCATGGCGTCCGAGCTGACCCCGTCGGTGCTCGGCCAGCTGATCGCCCTCTACGAGCACATCACCTTCACCGAGGGTGTGGTCTGGGGCATCGACAGCTTCGACCAGTGGGGCGTCGAGCTCGGCAAGCAGCTCGCCCAGCAGCTTGCGCCCGCGGTCGCCGGTGACGAGTCCGCGGCCGCGCGGGCCGATCCGTCGACGCAGGCCCTCATCGCCTACTACAGGAAGAACCGCCGACCGTGAGAGCCAACCCGCTGCGGGACCCCCAGGACCGCCGGCTGCCCCGCATCGCCGGTCCGTGCGGGATGGTCCTGTTCGGCGTCACCGGTGATCTGTCCCGCAAGAAGGTCATGCCGGCGATCTACGACCTCGCCAACCGCGGGCTGCTGCCGCCGGGGTTCAGCCTGACCGGGTTCGCGCGCCGCGACTGGGCCGACCAGGACTTCGCCGACATCGTCCACGACTCGGTCAAGCAGCACGCGCGCACCGAGTTCCGCGAGGAGACCTGGCGACAGCTGGCCGAGGGGTTCCGGTTCGTGCCGGGCGACTTCGACGACGACGTCGCCTTCGACCGGCTGCGCCGCACCATCGAGGAGCTCGACGAGGTCCGTGGCACCGACGGCAACCACGCGTTCTACCTGGCCATCCCCCCGGCGTTCTTCGGCAATGTCGCCGACCAGCTCAAGGAGCACGGGCTGGCCCAGGTCGACGGCGATGCGTGGCGCCGCGTGGTCATCGAGAAGCCGTTCGGCCACGACCTCGAGTCCGCCCGGCGCCTCAACCAGGCACTGATGTCGGTCTTCGCGCCCAACGAGATCTTTCGCATCGACCACTACCTCGGCAAGGAGACCGTCCAGAACATCCTCGCGATGCGGTTCGCCAATGAGATGTTCGAGCCGCTCTGGAACGCCCACTTCATCGACCACGTGCAGATCACGATGGCCGAGGACGTCGGCATCGAGGGTCGGGCCGGCTACTACGACGGCATCGGTGCCGCCCGCGACGTCATCCAGAACCACCTGCTCCAGCTGCTGGCACTCGTGGCGATGGAGGAGCCGCAGGCCTTCGACGCGGACTCCCTGCGCCACGAGAAGCAGAAGCTCCTGGCCTCGGTCCGCCTGCCTCGTCGGCTCGACCTGACCACGGCGCGCGGACAGTACGCCGCCGGCTGGTCCGGGGGCCGCAAGGTGCGCGGCTTCCTCGAGGAGGACGGCGTGCGCAAGACCTCGCACACCGAGAGCTTCGCCGCGGTGACCCTGTTCGTCGACAACCGCCGCTGGGCCGGCGTCCCTTTCTACCTGCGCACCGGCAAGCGGCTGGGGCGCCGGGTCACCGAGGTGGCGGTGGTGTTCAAGAAGTCGGCCCACCAGCCGTTCAGCGACTCCGCCGTCGAGGAGCTCACCAACAACGCCTTCGTGATCCGGGTGCAGCCCGACGAGGGCATCACGCTGCGGTTCGGGTCCAAGGTGCCCGGAGCCGGCATGGAGATCCGCGACGTCAACATGGACTTCGTCTACGGCGGCACCTTCACCGAGTCGTCTCCGGAGGCCTACGAGCGGCTCATTCTCGACGTCCTCCTCGGCGACCCGCCTCTGTTCCCGCGCCACGAGGAGGTCGAGCTCTCCTGGCAGATCCTGGACCCGATCCTCGACTACTGGGCGACCAAGGGGAAGCCGGAGCCCTACCCCTCCGGCGGCTGGGGGCCCGAGGGTGCCCACAAGATGCTGGCCCGCGACGGCAGGACCTGGAGGCGACCCTGATAGGCATGCCTCCCACATTCTGGCGGCGCCGGACGCCGCCCCGGTCACGCGCTGGCGTCGTTGCCGACCCTCGGAAGACGCCCAGTCTGCCTTCGCGCCGGCGCCTAGCCAGCGCGCGCCGGAACGACGCCGACATCCGCCATAACGTGGGAGGCACGCCATGATGATCGCGCTCACCGACACCGACTCGGCCGGGATCGCCGCCGAGTTCGTGAAGGCCCGGACCCGCGCGGGGAGCCCCGCGATGGGGATGGTGCTGACCATGGTCGTCGTCGCAGACGAGGAGGACGCCGACCGCGCCATGGACATGGCCCGCGAGGCGTCCCACGAGCACCCGGCCCGGGTCCTGGGCGTGATCCTGGGCGACGCCCGCGGCGACTCCCAGGTCGACGCCCAGGTCGGCACCGGCTCCGGCTGGACCGGCGAGACCGCGCTGATCCGTCTGACCGGGGAGGTGGCGAGGCATCCCGAGTCCGTGGTGCTGCCCCTCCTGCTGCCGGACTCCCCCGTCGCCGTCTGGTGGCCGACCGACCCCCCGCCCGACCCGGCCAACGACCCGCTCGGGCTGCTCGCACAGCGGCGGATCACCGACTCGGCCAACGTCTCCCGCGGCCGGGCCAAGGCGCTGCACGCGCAGTGCCGGTCCTACACCCCGGGCAACACCGACCTCTCCTGGACCCGGCTGACCCCGTGGCGCGCGCTGCTCGCCGCCGCGCTCGACCAGCACCCGCTCAAGGTGACCGGCGGTTACGTGAGCGCCGAGCGGGTCAACCCGTCCGCCGACCTGCTCGTCGCGTGGCTGCGCAACCGGCTCAAGGTCGACATCGAGCGCAGGGGCTCCGGCGGCCCCGGGATCACCGCGGTCGAGCTGGAGACCCGCGAGGGCCCGATCCGGATCTCGCGGCCCGACGGCCGGCTCGCGACCTACACCTCGCCAGGGCACCCCGACCGACCGATCGCGCTGCGGCGGCGGGACGTGCACGAGCTCTTGGCCGAGGAGCTGCGCCGGCTCGACGAGGACGACGTCTACGCCGCGGTGGCGAAGACACTCACCAGGAGCAGGGCGCTGTGAGCCAGGCGGAGGTCGGTCCGGCGCCCCGCATCGAGGTCCACGAGTCCGCGGACGCCCTGGCGACCGCGGTGGCCGGTGAGCTGCTGGCGCGGCTCGTGGACGCCCAGAGCGCCGGCCACGAGCCGCAGATCGCGCTGACCGGCGGGACCATCGCGGATGCCGTGCACCGCGAGCTGGCCAGGCTGTCCGGATCCTCGGAGATCGACTGGTCCCGCGTGGTGGTCTGGTGGGGCGACGAACGGTTCGTCGCACCCGACTCCCCCGACCGCAACGCCGGCCAGGCGCGGGCGGCGTTCCTGACCGCGGTCGGCGTCGACCCGGCCAAGGTCCACGAGATGCCGTCCACGAGCGATGCTGCGGACGTCGACGCCGGCGCCGCCGCCTACTCCGAAACGGTCCGGGCGCACGGCAGCGGCGAGTTCGACGTGATGATGCTCGGCGTCGGCCCCGACGGCCACATCGCCTCGCTGTTCCCGGGCTTCCCCCAGCTCGACGTGGACGACCAGATCGCCGTCGGGGTGACCGGCTCCCCCAAGCCGCCCCCGGAGCGGATCAGCCTCACCTTCGCCGCGCTGAACCGGTCGAAGTCGGTCTGGTTCCTGGTCAGCGGCGACAAGAAGGCCGAGGCCGTGGCCCGTGCGCTCGCCGACGGCACCGACCTGCACGACTGCCCGGCCGCGGGCGTGAGCGGCTCCGAGGAGACGATCTGGTTCCTCGACCGGGCCGCGGCGAGTCGCCTCTGACACCGCCCCGCACCAGCCAGTAGGGTCCAGCAATGAGTGACTGGGCCACCGCCTCGACCATCGTCGGGGTGCTGCTCACGGTGGCCCAGATCGCCATCGTCGTGACCGCCCTCCTGGTGCTACCCGGAGGCCGCCGTCCGCAGACCGCGATGGCCTGGCTGATCCTCATCCTGGCCGTGCCGTTCCTCGGCTTCGCCCTGTTCCTGCTGCTCGGTCGCAACACGGTCGGTCGCAAGCGCCGGGCCCAGCAGGCCGAGGTCAACGCGGCGATCCTCGAGGTCGCGCCGCTGGCGCAGCTCGACAAGGGCACCGAGGCATTCCGGGCCGACCACTCCCCCCTCGTGCACGGCCTCGCCCACCTCAACCGCACCCTCGGCGTACTGCCGTTCACGACGGGCAACGCCGTCGAGCTGCTCGACGACTACACCGGGACCGTGGAGGAGATGCGGCTCGCGGTCTCCGCCGCCACCGACTACGTGCACGTGCAGTTCTACATCTCGGCCTGGGACGAGGTGACCGCACCGTTCTTCGAGGAGCTGGTGAAGGCGACCCAGCGGGGCGTGACCGTGCGGTTCCTCTTCGACCACCTCGGGTCGCGCGGCATCCCGGTCTACAAGGAGCTGATCCGCAGGCTCGAGGGCACCGACATCGTCTGGGCCCGGATGCTGCCCATCCTCCCGTTCAAGGGCGAGCTCCGGCGCCCGGACCTGCGCAACCACCGCAAGATCCTCGTCGTCGACGGACGCGTCGCGTTCAGCGGCTCGCTCAACCTCATCGAGCCCTGCTACGACAAGCCGAAGAACCAGAAGCTCGGCCGGGCCTGGGTCGAGCTGATGGCGCGGATCGAGGGGCCGGCCGTCCAGGAGCTCAACGTCGTCTTCGCCACCGACTGGCTGGCCGAGACCGGCGAGCGGCTCGACGAGCTGGTGGCCGCGATCCCGCCCCCGCCGTCAGCCCGCCCCGGCGCCGTGACCGACGTCGGGCTCCAGGTCGTGCCGAGCGGCCCCGGGTTCGTCACCGAGAACAACCTGCGGCTCTTCACCAACATGATCTACGCCGCCGAGCGGACGCTGTCGCTCACGAGCCCCTACTTCGTCCCCGACGACTCGCTGCTCTACGCCGTGACCACCGCGGCCCAGCGCGGCGTCGACGTCGAGCTGTTCGTCGGCGCGACAGCGGACCAGTTCATGGTCTCCCACGCCCAGCGGTCCTACTACGACACGCTCCTGGTCTCCGGGGTGCGGATCTGGCTCTACCCGGAGCCTTTCGTCCTGCACGCCAAGCACTTCACCGTCGACGACGACCTCGCGGTGGTCGGCTCCAGCAACATGGACATGCGGTCCTTCGCCCTCAACTACGAGGTCGTGATGATGCTGACCGGCACGGGCGTGGTCGACCGGCTGCGCGAGGTGCAGGACCGCTACCGCTCCCTGTCGACCGAGCTCACCCTCGACGTGTGGCGCGCGCGCAGCCGCGGTCAGCGCGCGCTCGACAACCTGATGCGGCTCACCGCGACCGTGCAATGACGAGTTCCAGCGCAGGCTGCGGGGGTTTCGACTCGATCAAAAGATGATGTCGCCCGACTTGCGCCGGGAGCGGAGCAGCTCGAGAGCCTCGTCGAGGATCGTGGCGGCCTCGGCGTCGGAGCGGCGCTCCTTCACGTAGGCCAGGTGGGTCTTGTAGGGCTCGATCTTGGGGGCCGGGGGCGGGTTCTCCGAGTCCAGCGACGCGGGCAGCCCGCAGCGCGGGCAGTCCCACGACTCGGGGACCGCGGCCTCGACCGCGAAGGTCACCACGGACCGGTGGCCGTGGGAGCAGAAGTAGGTGACCGCCTGGCGGGGGGCAGCCTCGCCCCGCTCCGCCTCGCCCATCGGGCCGGCGCCGACCCTGCTCCCGCGAATGGCGTTTCCTCCACCAGCCATCTCGGGTCCTTCCCTCAGCCCTGGTAGGCCAGCAGCAGGCCCAACGCGATGACGGAGGCGAACCAGATCGCCCCGATGCCGACCGTGAGCCGGTCCAGGTTGCGCTCGGCCACCGACGAGCCGCCCAAGGAGCTGGAGACACCCCCGCCGAACATGTCGGAGAGGCCGCCACCGCGACCCTTGTGCAGCAGGACGAGCAGGATCATCAGCGCGCTCGTGACGAGCAGGATGATCGTGAAGAGGAGATCCACGTGCGCGATCCTACGTCACGAAACCGGGTCGCCCGAAAGGGTGATCACAGCACCGGCATGTCGTAGTAGCGGCAGATGCCTCCGAACTCGTCGGCCTGCAGGCTGGCACCGCCCACCAGGCAGCCGTCCACGTCGGGCCCGTTCATGATCCCGGCGACGTTGGCGGCCTTCACCGAGCCGCCGTAGAGGATGCGGACGCCGTCCGCGGCCGCGTCTGCGTAGGTGACCCGGCAGTGCTCCCGGATCGCCGCGCAGACCTCTTGGGCGTCGTCGGGAGTGGCCACCTCGCCGGTGCCGATGGCCCAGACCGGCTCGTAGGCGATCACCAGGCCGGCCACCTGCTCCGCGGAGAAGCCGGCAAGCGACCCCTCGACCTGGCGGAGCGTGTGGGCGACCTGGTCGCCGGCCTGGCGGACCTCCAGCCCCTCGCCCACGCAGACGATCGGCGTCATCCCGGCCGCCAGAGCCTTGTGCGCCTTGGTGTTGACCAGGTCGTCGGTCTCGCCGTGGTGCTCGCGCCGCTCACTGTGCCCGACCACGACGTAGGAGCAGCCCAGCTTGGCCAGCATCGCCGCCGAGATCTCGCCGGTGTAGGCGCCGCCGTCGTGCTCGGAGACGTCCTGCGCGCCGTACCGGATCGGCAGCCGGTCACCGTCCACGAGGGTCTGCACCGAGCGGATGTCGGTGAACGGCGGGAGCACGACGACCTCGACCCGGCTGTAGTCGTGCTTCTTGTCGTCCAGGGTCCACGCCAGCTTCTGGACGAGGACCACCGCCTCCTGGTGGTTGAGGTTCGACTTCCAGTTGCCCGCCATCAGCGGGGTGCGAGTGTCAGCCACGAGGGTCAATCCTGCAGTACGGCGATGCCGGGCAGCTCCTGGCCCTCGAGGTACTCGAGGCTGGCGCCGCCACCGGTCGAGATGTGCCCGAAGGCGGCTTCGTCGAAGCCGAGCGTGCGGACCGCGGCCGCGGAGTCGCCGCCGCCGACCACGGACAGCCCGTCGACCCTTGTCAGCGCCTCGGCGACGGCCCGGGTGCCCTCGGCGAAGGCGGGGGTCTCGAAGACGCCCATCGGACCGTTCCAGAACACCGTGCGGGCCGCGGCGACCTCGTCGGCGAACGCCCGGGCCGACTCCGGCCCGATGTCCAGGCCGAGGGCGTCGGCTGGGATCGCGTCGGCCGGGACCACCCGCGGCTCGGGCTCCCGGTCGGCTGAGGGGAACGCCGTGTCCACGACGATGTCGGTCGGCAGCACGATCCGTACGCCGGACTCCTCGGCGCGCCGGAGGTAGCCACGGCAGGCGTCGAGCTGGTCCTCCTCCAGGAGGCTCTTCCCGACCTCGAGGCCCTGGGCCTTGAGGAAGGTGAAGACCATCCCGCCGCCGATCAGCAGCGTGTCGGCCTGCCCGAGCAGGTTGTCGATGACGCCCAGCTTGTCGGAGACCTTGGAGCCGCCCAGCACGACCACGTAAGGCCGCTCGGGCTCCTCGGTCAGCCGCTTCATCACCGCGAGCTCGGTCGCGACCAGCCCACCCATGGCGTGCGGGAGCCGCTGGGCGACGTCGTAGACGGACGCCTGCTTGCGGTGGACCACGCCGAACCCGTCGGAGACGAAGGCGTCGGCCAGCGAGGCCAGCCGGTCGGCGAACTCGCCACGCTCGGCGTCGTCCTTCGACGTCTCCCCGGCGTTGAACCGCACGTTCTCGAGCACGGCGACCTGGCCGTCCTCGAGCCCGGCCACGGTCTCGCGGGCCGACTCACCGACGGTGTCGGTCGCGAAGGCGACCTCGCGGCCGAGGAGCTCGCCGAGCCGCTCGGCGACCGGGCGGAGCGAGTAGCGGTCCTCCGGCTCTCCCTTGGGCCGCCCGAGGTGCGCGGTCACCACCACCCGGGCGCCGGCGTCGGCCAACGCGCTGATGGTGGGGACGCTGGCGCGGATCCGGCCGTCGTCGGTGATCCGGGTGCCGTCGAGGGGCACGTTGAGGTCGGACCGGACGAGGACCCGCTTGCCGGCGACCTCGCCCAGTCCGGGGTACTCCCCCATCTACAGCGTCTCGCCGACGAACTTGATCAGGTCCGCCAGCCGGTTGGAGTAGCCCCACTCGTTGTCGTACCAGCCGGCCACCTTGACCTGGTTGCCGATCACCTTGGTGAGCGGCGCGTCGAAGATGCAGGACGCCGGGTCGGTGACGATGTCGGAGGAGACGATCGGGTCGGTGGAGTACTTCAGGATGCGACCGTCGGCCGCGGCCTTGACCGCCTCGTTGACCTCCTCGACGGAGGTCTCCTTCCCGGCCTCGAACGACAGGTCGGTGAGCGAGCCCGTCGGCGTCGGGACGCGCAGTGCGTAGCCGTCGAGCTTGCCCTTGAGCTCGGGCAGCACCAGCCCGATCGCCTTCGCGGCACCGGTCGAGGTGGGCACGATGTTGAGCGCGGCGGCCCGCGCCCGGCGCAGGTCCTTGTGGATGTTGTCCTGGAGGTTCTGGTCGGCGGTGTAGGCGTGCACGGTGGTCATCAGCCCCTTGTTGATGCCGACCGAGTCGTTGAGCGCCTTGGCCATCGGCGCGAGGCAGTTGGTGGTGCACGACGCCATCGAGATGACGGTGTGCTGCTCCGGGTCGTAGAGGTCCTGGTTGACCCCCAGGACCACCGTGAAGTCCTCGTTCTTCGCGGGGGCGGAGATGATCACCTTCTTGGCGCCCCCGTTGTCGACGTGGGCGCGGGCCTTGGTCGCGTCGGTGAAGAAGCCGGTGGACTCGACGACCACGTCGACGCCCTCGTCGGCCCACTTGAGGTTGGCGGGGTCGCGCTCGGCGAAGTACTTGACCACCTGGTCGCCCACGGTGATCTGGCCGTCGCCGGCCTGCACGTCGACATCGAGGCGGCCGAGGATGGAGTCGAACTTGAGCAGCGGCGCGATCGCCGCCGGGTCGGTGAGGTCGTTGACGGCGACGATCTCGATGTCGAGTCCCTCGCCCTGCTGGAGGGCGCGCACGGCGCGGTAGAAGTTGCGGCCGATCCGGCCGAAGCCGTTGATGCCGACGCGAACAGTCACTGCAGTCTCCTTGGTCGTCGTGGCGGGCGTTCGGTCACCCACCGGCCTGAAGGTCACGGGCGTTCAGTCACCCGCCGGTTCGAGCCTAATGGCAGGGGATTTCGGGCCCCACCGGGCGTCCGGCATACGTGCGGGTAACCGGCCACCGCTGGTCCAGCCTGTCGAGACCACCGCAGCGACGCCACCCGCTGCCCCACCGCTGGTCGAGCCCGTCGAGACCACCGCAGCGACGGCACCCGGCTCGACTCGGCTTCCAGCCAGCGCTGCGGAGGGTTTCGACTGCTCCGTTGCGCCTTCGTCCCTCAGGCGCAGTCGCGCTCAACCTTGGCCGACACGAGTAGCCCGGCCTCCTTCGTCGGCCGATCTACTCCTCGGCCAACATCTCGGGGGTGAGGGAGGCCTCGGTGTCGGGGACGCCGAGCTCCTCGGCCCGCTTGTCCGCCATCGCCAGCAGCCGGCGGATCCGGCCGGCGATGGCGTCCTTGGTCAGCACCGGGTCGTGCAGCTGGCCGAGCTCCTCGAGCGAGGCCTGCTTGTGCTCGAGCCGCAGCGCACCGGCCATCTTGAGGTGGTCGGGGATCTCGTCGCCGAGGATCTCCAGCGCCCGCTCGACCCGGGCGCCGGCCGCGACCGCGGCCCGCGCGGAGCGGCGCAGGTTGGCGTCGTCGAAGTTTGCCAGCCGGTTGGCGGTGGCCCGCACCTCGCGCCGCATCCGGCGCTCCTCCCACGCCATCAGCGACTCGTGGGCGCCCAGCCTGGTCAGCAGCTGGCCGATGGCGTCGCCGTCGCGCATCACCACGCGGTCGACACCGCGCACCTCGCGCGCCTTGGCCTGGATGCCGAGCCGGCGGGCCACTCCGACCAGCGCGAGGGCGGCCTCGGGGCCAGGGCAGGTGACCTCGAGCGACGAGGAGCGACCGGGCTCGGTCAGCGACCCATGGGCCAGGAAGGCACCCCGCCAGGCGGCGACTGCGTCGCACCCGCCGCCGGACACCACCGCGGGCGGCAGCCCGCGCACCGGCCGGCCGCGCTGGTCGACCAGCCCGGTCTGCCGGGCCAGCGCCTCACCCTGCTTGCTGATCCGGACGATGTAGCGGCTGCCCTTGCGGATGCCGTTGCCCTGGACCATCACGACGTCGGACTCGTGGCCGAAGACCTCGGAGACGTCGCTGCGCAGCCGGCGCGCGGCGGCACCGGTGTCGAGCTCGGCCTCGACCACGATCTTGCCGTTGACGATGTGCAGGCCACCCGCGAACCGGAGCATCGAGGCGACCTCGGCCTTGCGGCAACACGTCTTGGTGATGTGGATGCTGGCCAGCTCGGACTTCACCTGCGCCGTCATCGCCATGGGGCGATCCTCGCACGCACGTCAACAATCCTAAGCCGATCGTCTTTCACGAGTTCGAGCCGAAGATCCGCGAGTACGCCGCGGCCAGCTTGACCGGGTCGTGACGCGGTGTCCCCGGCGCCTCCGCGACGTCGTCGACCACCAGCCGGGCGCCGTACGCCGCCACCACCTGCTCGAGCTCGGCCAGCTCGTGCGCGGCGGTGTCCCGGTCCGCGAGCACGGTGTGGACCCGCAGGTCAGGGGCGTGCCCGGCCAGCACGCGGAGGTGGTCGGCGGCGCCGAAGCCCGAGGTCTCGCCTGCCTCGGCGGCCAGGTTGAGGACGACCACCACCCGGGCGTCGGTGCTGACCAGGGCCTGCCGGAGCGCGGGCACCATCAGGTGCGGGATCACCGAGGTGAACCACGACCCGGGGCCGAGCACCACCCAGTCGGCGGCCTGGATCGCCTTCAGCGCCTCGGGGGCAGCCGGCGGGTCGGGCGGGACCAGGGCGACCGACTCGATGACCCCGTCGGACGTCGCCACCTCGACCTGGCCGCGCACGGCCACCAGCGCGTCGGGGTCGTCGGGGACCAGGCCGCGCACCTCGGCGGTGATGTCCATCGGGACCAGCGCCATGGGGAGCACCCGGCCGGTGGCGCCGAGCAGCCTGCCGACGTAGTCCAGCGCGTCGACGTGGTCGCCGAGGAGCTCCCACAGGCCGACGATCAGCAGGTTGCCGACGACGTGGTCGCGCATCTCACCGTGGCCGGCGAACCGGTGCTGGAGCACCCGTGACCAGGTGACTCCCCACTCGTTGCGGCCGCACAGCGCGGCCAGGGCCATCCGCAGGTCTCCGGGCGGCAGCACGCCGAACTCGTTGCGCAGCCGCCCCGAGGAGCCGCCGTTGTCGGCCACCGTGACGACCGCGGTGAGGTCGTCGACCACCAGCTCGTCGACGAGGAGCCGCAGCGCCGACAGCGAGGCGTGCAGGCCGTGGCCGCCGCCGAAGGCGACCACCGCGACGGCCCTGTCGTCGGCCCGGTCGACGACCCGACCGGCGGCGTCGCTCACTCGCGCCCCAGGTCGCGGTGGTAGGCGCGCGCCTCGATGCCGCGGCCCTGGAGGCGGCGGACCACCTCCTGGGTCACCGTGACACTCCGGTGCTTGCCGCCGGTGCAGCCGATCGCCACCTGCGCGAACCGCTTGCCCTGCCGGAGGTAGCCGTCGGCGACCCCGGCGATCAGGTCGACCCAGCGCTGCACGAACTCCTCCGCCCCGGGCTGCCCCAGGACGTAGTCGGCCACCTCCCGGTCGAGGCCGGTCCGCGGCCGCAGCTCGGGGATCCAGTGCGGGTTGGGCAGGAACCGCATGTCGGCGAGGAAGTCGGTGTCGACCGGGATGCCGTACTTGAACCCGAAGCTGACGACGCTGACCTTGAGCTGGACGGTGAGTGGCGTGCCGAACTCGGCGGCGATCCGGTCGGTGAGCTGGTGGACGTTGAAGTCGGTGGTGTCGATGACCAGGTCGGCGTCCCCACGCAGGCCGGCCAGCACCTCCCGCTCGCGCTGGAGCCCGTCGAGGAGCCGGCCGGCGCCCTGGAGCGGGTGCGGTCGGCGCGCGGCCTCCTGGCGGCGCACGAGCACCTCGTCGCTGGCCTCGAGGAAGACCAGGGTTGCGTGCCGGCCGGTGGCGCCCTGGGCGAGGTTCTCGGCGAGGGAGCCGAAGAAGGCGCCGGAGCGGACGTCGGTCACGACCGCCACGGGGTGGTCCGGGCCGCGGCTCCGGTCGACCAGCCGGATGACCTCCTTGATGAGCTCGGGCGGCAGGTTGTCGATGACGTAGTAGCCGAGGTCCTCGAGCTCCTTCGCAGCCGTGCTGCGGCCGGCTCCGGTCATGCCGGTCACCACGACCAGCTCCCCGGGCTTGGCCGTGGCGTCCTCGGTCGTCACTCTTCGACCACCTCCCCCGTCGCGGCATTGAATGACGGAGTCACGGAGACAGTCTGGCGATCGCCCTTGGCCGCGGCCACCGCTTCCTTGATCGCGGCCGCCGTGGTCGGCCCGATGCCGGGCACCTGTGCGATGTCGGCCACCTCGGCGTCGCGGAGCTTCTTCAGCGAGCCGAAGTGCTTGAGCAGGGTCTTGCGACGCACCTCGCCGAGGCCGGGTACGTCGTCCAGGAGGCTCTCGACCATCGACTTGGAGCGGCGCGAGCGGTGGTGGGTGATCGCGAACCGGTGGGCCTCGTCGCGGATCCGCTGGAGCAGGTAGAGCCCCTCCGACGAACGGCGCAGGATGACCGGGTCCTCCTGGCCGGGGACCCACACCTCCTCGAGCCGCTTGGCCAGGCCGACGACGGGGATGTCGTCGATCCCGAGCTCGTCGAGGGCTCGCTGCGCAGCCGCGACCTGCGGGGGGCCACCGTCGACCACGACCAGGCCGGGCGCGTAGGCGAACTTCCTCGGCCGGCCGGTCTCCGGGTCGACCAGCATCGGGCCGCCCTCGGGGTGGTCGGGGTCGGCGGGCCGGTACTCCGACCGGGCCTGCTCGTCCAGCAGCCGCCGGAACCGGCGGGTGATCACCTCGTGCATCGAGGCGACGTCGTTCTGTCCGTCGACGCCCTTGATGACGAACCGGCGGTACTCGCTCTTGCGGGCCAGGCCGTCCTCGAAGACCACCATCGAGCCGACGACCTCGGTGCCCTGGAGGTTGGAGATGTCGTAGCACTCGATGCGCAGCGGCACGTCGTCGAGCCCGAGGGCCTGCTGGATCTCCTCCAGCGCCCGGTTGCGGGTGGTGAGGTCGCTGGCCCGCTTGGTCTTGTGCAGGGCCAGCGCCTCGAGGGCGTTGCGCGCCACGGTCTCCTGGAGGGTCCGCTTGTCGCCGCGCTGCGGCACCCGGATCTGCACCCGGCTGCCCCGCAGGTCGCCGAGGAGCTGCTCGAAGGTCTCCACGTCGGGCGGCAGCTCGGGCACCAGGATCTCCCGCGGGATGGAGTCGGAGTCCCCGGCGTAGAGCTGCAGCAGGAAGTCCTCGACCAGCTCGGCGGTGCCGCCCTCCTCCACGCGGTCGGCCACCCAGCCGCGCTGGCCGCGGATCCGGCCACCCCGGACGTAGAAGATCTGGACGGCGACCTCGAGGGGGTCCTCGGCCAGCGCGATCACGTCGACGTCGGAGCCGTCGCCCAGCACCACGGCCTGCTTCTCGAGGGCGCGGTTCATCGCGCCGAGGTCGTCGCGCAGCCGCGCCGCCTTCTCGTAGTCCTGGCGCTCCGAGGCGGCGTACATCTCCCGCTCGATGCGGCGGATGAACGGGCGGGTCTGGCCACCCATGAAGTCGCAGAAGTCGTCGACGATCTGGCGGTGCTCCTCGGCGGAGATGTTGCCGACGCACGGAGCGGAGCACTTGTCGATGTAGCCGAGCAGGCAGGGGCGGCCGATCTGGCCCGAGCGCTTGAAGACCCCGTTGGAGCAGCTGCGCATCGGGAAGACCCGCAGCAGGATGTCGACGGTCTCGCGGATCGCCCAGGCGTGGCTGTAGGGGCCGAAGTAGCGGGTCCCCTTGCGCTTGGCGCCGCGCCCGACCATCACCCGCGGGAACTCCTCGCCGACGGTCACGGCCAGCCAGGGGTAGGACTTGTCGTCGCGGTACTTGACGTTGAACCGCGGGTCGAACTCCTTGATCCAGGAGTACTCGAGCTGGAGCGCCTCGACCTCCGTGCTCACCACGGTCCACTCCACGCTCGCCGCGGAGGTCACCATGGTGGCGGTCCGCGGGTGCAGGTTGGCGATGTCCTGGAAGTACGACGTCAGCCGGGCGCGGAGGTTCTTGGCCTTGCCGACGTAGACGACGCGGCGGTGCTCGTCGCGGAACCGGTAGACGCCGGGCGCGGTCGGGATCGACCCCGGCGCAGGGCGGTACGTCGACGGATCGGCCACGCGCCAACCCTACGTGCCGCCGCCGACGGGCCCGCTCCGGTGCGGCACCGCCTACTCGACGGTCACCG
>NZ_DASUFR010000179.1:0-6232 GCF_036274455.1 Nocardioides sp.
TGGCCCGGGTCGCGGAGATCATCGCACCGCTGCACCCCGACGCTGGTGCGGATGAGCTGCGGTCGATCGGGTTCGGCTGGCTGGCCCGCCCCGCCGAGCTCCTCGCGCTGCTGCTGGAGCACCGCGACCCCCAAGAACAGATCCCCGGGCAGGTCGAGGTGGGACCCGATGAGTCGCGGGCGACCGCGTTCCCGGCCGACCTGCTCGACGCGCTCCGTGCCGCGGACCTGTCGCGGTTGGCGCCCACGGCGGTGCTCTACGTGCACTTGCACGAAGCCGCCGTCCACGGGACCGAGGCGGTGGCCCGGGTCGAGGGGCTCGGCCCGGCCACCCTGGCTTCGTTGCAGACGCTGCTGGCGCGCACGTCCCTGACTGTCAGGCCGGTGCTGGACCTCTCCGACCGGGTCCGGACCACCGCCTATGAGCACCCCGAGTCCTTGAAGGAGCGGGTCCACCTGGTCACCGGTGGTGACTACTGGCCCTACGCCACCTCGACCAGCCGGCGGGTCGACTACGACCACCCCACCCCCTATGACGAGAACGGGCCACCGGGCCAGACCGGCACCCACAACTCCGGCCCGCTGCGCCGCCAACACCACCGGTGGAAGACCCACGCCGGCTACCGCGCCCGACAATGCGGCGCCGGCCGGTATGTCTGGCTGACCCCACACGGGCTCGGCTTCCTCGTCGACCACCGAGGCACCCGACGGATCAGCCGCGAGCACGCCCGGATGATCCTCGAGGCCCCACCCGGGGTCGACATCTACCCCGGCGTACTCATCGAGCTCGCCGAGACTGGGTGCCTAGAGTGACGCGGTGCCGACCCCCGAGTTCGTCCTGACCCTGCGCGCGAAGATCGGCAACGACCTGCTGTGGATGCCCGGGGTCACCGCGGTCATCCGGCGTGGCGACGAGCTGCTGTTCGTCAAGCGGAGCGACAACGGCGCCTGGACGCCGGTGACCGGCATCGTGGATCCGGGCGAGGAGCCCGCGGTGACCGCGATCCGCGAGGCGATGGAGGAGACCGGCGTCGTGATCCGGGTCGACCGCCTGGCCTCGACCGGTGCCGGCCGGGAGAAGACCTACGAGAACGGCGACCGGGCCGTCTACCTCGACCTCACCTTCGCCTGCACCTGGGTGTCGGGGGAGGCCTACGTCGCCGACGACGAGTCCACCGACGTGCGCTGGTGGCCGCTCGACGACCTGCCCGCGATGTCGGCCGAGATACGGGAGCGGGTCGAGGCGGCGCTGTCCGACGAGGTCGCCGCGAGGTTCCGCACCAGCTAATGGTGGTCACGCGAGGCGAAAACCATCTCGACCAGTCCCGCGGCCATGACGACGACGCCCGCGACCACGAGCACCATGGGCCCGGCCGCGCCGGCCGGCGCGAGCTCGATCCAGGCACAGCCGCCGAGCGACACCGCCAGCCCCGCCCCGGTCACAGCGAAGGGCCGGAGCTTCCCCGCGAGGTTGGGTAGCACCAGCGGCAGCCAAGCTCGACGTACGGTGCGCGGCAGCCTGAACCATGTCCAGCCTGCAGCCGCGAGACCGAGTGCCAAGGCCCCCGCGACGGCGGGCCCGGCCTCGGGCGTGTCCGTCCGGCCGATCCCCTGCACGGTGAACACGGTGATGATCAGGATGATCCAGAGCCTGCGATTCAGGGTCCGAGACAGGTTCTCGCGGGCGATGTCGTGGCTGGGGTCGACCGCGAGTGACGCGGCGAACTTGTCGATCGCCTCCATCGGCGAGGACTTGCTCTTCAAAGCGCCGAGGTTCTGGATCGCGAGGGCGTTGGCCGGGTCGAGCCGCAGGCACTCCTCATAGGCTCGCCGTGCAGCATCGGGCTGCACGCGATGGAGTACGTATCCGAGGTTCAGATGGGACGCCGGGTCGGTGGGCGAGAGTTCGACCGCGCGCCGGGCGGCCCACTCCGCCTCTCGCGGATGGCCTGCATCGCTGAGTGCCACGGCGTAGCTGCTGGCTGCAGAGGCGTCGCCCGGCGCGAGGCGCAGGGCTTCGTACGCCGCTTCAGCAGCCTCCTGGAACGCCCTCGCACCACGAAGGGTCCGTGACAGGAGCACATGGGCTCTGTGGTCGTCCGGGGCCGCTGCAACCGCTCGTCGAGACCAGGCCACGGCCTCCGCCCGGTTGCCGGCGACGTCGTGTGCCAGCGCGAGCAGCCGCACCGCCTCCGCGTCGTCGGGGTTGCGGGCGAGCAGCCGCGTGGCCTCGGCCACGGCCTCGGTCCCGCGCCGGATCGAGAGCAGGTGCTCGACCCGTGCCTGCTCCCCGTAGGTCGTCACAGTCGACGGTGCTTCCTCAGGTAGCGGAGCAGGTCGTCGTAGGTGCCGTCCTCGTTGGCGAACATCGCGACGTTGCGAGCAGTCTCGAACCACGGGCCGACCGACGGACGCACCTCCTTCAGGGCCGCCTCGACATCGGCCTGGCCGATCATCCTCGGCACACCGGTCTCCACCGCGTCCATCAGCGCAAGCTCGGCCGCGCTGTCGCACAGGTGCGCGATGTCGGCGCCGGTGAAGCCGTCGGTAAGCTTCGCGAGCCTCCGGACGTCGATGCCCGAGACAGGGCGGTCCCTGAGGCACATCTGCCAGATCGTGGCCCGGGCCTCGAGGTCTGGTGGGAGCACCAGGATCGTCCGGTCGAACCGGCCCGGCCGGCGCAGCGCCGCATCGACGTCCCACGGATGGTTGGTGGCCGCGAGGACGAACACTCCGTCGTTGGAGTCGGAAACGCTGTCCAGCTCGAGGAGCAGCTGGTTGACGGTGTTGCGCATCACGTCGGAGCTCATCCGGCTTCGCTTGTGGCCGATGGCATCGACCTCGTCGAGGAACAGGACGCTCGGTGCGTTGGCCCGGGCCGTCTCGAACAGCTCGTGCACGTTGCGCTCGCTGTTGCCGACCCACATGTCGAGGATGTCGGCCAACGACACCGCCATGAACCTTGCCTGCAGCTCGCCGGCCAAGGCTCGCGCGATGTAGGTCTTCCCGCAGCCGGGCGGGCCGTAGAGGAGCAGCCCGCCGCGCAGGCTCTTGCGGTACATCGTGCGGAGCCGCTCGTTGCGCATCGGGGCGAGGAATGCGGCGTTGAGACGCTTCTTGACTCCCTCCATGCCGCCGACGTCGGCCAAGGTGATCCCGGCCGACTCGACGTCGTGGGCCCCGACCTCGGACCGCTCGGGAGATGAGCCGGCGAACATCGGCGGGAGGAGACCACCCAGCTCGTCCTCGGCAGCCCGCCAGTCGAAGCCGGATCCCGGCTGGTCGCTGGGCATCGCAGGTGCCGGCGGGGTGGACGCCGACTCCGTCTCGTCGAGCGCCTGGAGCATGAGGGCCCGGCCGGCGGCGGACCGGGGGTCGAGGTGGAGCAGGTGCGCTGCGTGGGGTACGACATCGGATCGTCGGCCTGCGAGAAGCAGCAGCTCGGCCAGGTGGGCGCGAAGTGCGACGTCGTCCGGGCTCGCCGCGACTGCCTCCTCGAGGCTGCCGATGAGGTCGTCGCTCGTCACGCCGTCAGCGTAGGTGGCACGAGCGGGGCGGCCAGGCGATACCGCGAAAGTGCTGGACGAAAGTGCTAGAGACGGGCCCGCAGGGTCACCGTGTGCGAGCCGAACCCGTGCTTCTCGTAGAGCCGGATGGCGGCGGGGTTGGCGGCGAACGCGGTGACGGCGGCGTGGCGCGCGCCGCGCTCGCGGGCCCACCCGAGGAAGGCCTCGACCAGGAGCCCGCCGACGCCGGCACCACGGTGCTCGGGCAGCACCCACAGGCTGGTGAGCTGTGCCACCCGCTGCCGGCCGAACGGCGTCAGCTCCGGATAGGAGCCCATCAGCCCGCCGGCCAGCGCACCGTCGACCTCGGCGAGGAGGCCGACCCGGTCGGCGTCGGCGGGCAGCGCCTCGAACGACGCCCGACCGTGGTCTCGCGGCCAGTCGGTGTTCATCACCTCCGGGTCGTGGGTGCCGGCGTCCTCCTGCCACAGCCCGGTCGAGACCGTGAGCAGGGCGTCGACGTCTCCGGGCCCGGCCCGACGGATCTCCACAGGCGAGTCAGCCACGGCGGGGAGTCTAGGCAGAACACGACCTACTCTTGGCCAATGCCGGTCCGGGTCGCGCCCTTCGTCCGCGCACGCGTGGACGCGTGGCGCAGCGGCTCCGTGCGGGCGCAGTGGACAGCGGCCGCGGTGATCTGCCTGCTTATCGCCGCCTCGTTCGTCGTGTCGTTGATCCACCGCGGCTGGATGCCCCTGCCGGCCTACTTCCTCTGGCTGCTCGTCGCGCGGATCCTGCTCAGCTTCCGCCCGCTGCTGGTCGTCGCGTCCCTCGACGCGGTGGCCGGATCGCTCTCGATCGCGCTCCAGGAGGACATGTCCGCGATCCACGTGGTGAGCATCGTCGAGTTCCTCCTGGCGGTCGTGATCGTCGTCTACATCGCCCACCGCGCGCACAGCGACCTGCCGTCCACGCTGAGCGAGGAGCTCCTCGGCGAGCTCCGGGGACGGCTGCAGGCGCAGGGCCGGATCCCCGAGCTGCCCGACGGGTGGCAGGCGCAGAGCGCGATGCTGGCTGCGAACGGCGTCAACTACGCCGGCGACTTCCTGGTCGCCGACCTGAGCCAGGACCGGCGGAGCCTGGAGCTGATCCTGGTCGACGTCTGCGGCAAGGGGACCGCCGCCGGCCCGGCGGCGCTGCAGTTCGCCGGCGCGCTCGGCGGGCTGATCCGGGCGCTGCCGCCCAAGCAACTGTTCCGTGCCGCCAACGACTTCCTGCTGCGGCAACAGGACGACGAGGCGTTCGCCACCGCGGTCCACCTCCAGCTCGACCTGGTCGAGGGGACCTACCAGATCACCAGCGCCGGCCACCCGCCCGCGCTCCGCTGGGACGTGCCGTCCGGCGAGTGGGTCATCGACAACGCGCGCGGGACGGCGCTGGGCGTGCTGCCTCGGCCCGAGCTGCACTCCAGCCAGGGCAAGCTGCTGGACGGCGAGGCGCTGCTGTTCTACACCGACGGGGTGGTCGAGGCGCGTGGCAGCTCGATCGACGCCGGGATCGCCTGGCTCCAGCGCACCGCCCAGGAGGCGATCGGGTCCGGCTTCGCCGGTGCGGCCGCACGGATCATCGCCCAGGTCGACCGGGGCGACGACGACCGCGCAGCGCTGATCCTGAGCCGTCAGCGCAGGTAGAGCTCGCGGATCACGTCCTCGATGTCGGGTTCCTGCACCGACAGGTCCGCGACGTCGTACGCCGCCACGACCGCGGCCACGATGGGGGCGGCCGAGGCGTCGGCCGGGAACGACAGCCACTGGCGCGGCCCCTCGACGCGCTGGCAGGTGGCGCCCGCGACGGTGATCGGCGGGGCCTCGTCGACCAGGTCGACCACCAGCGTCCGGGTCGAGCCGCCCTGCCGGTGCAGCCCGGCCGGCGGGCCGTCGTAGACGGCGGTGCCGTGGTCGATGACGACCACCCGGCGGCACAGTGCCTCGATGTCCTGCAGATCGTGGGTCGTGAGCAGCAACGTGGTGCCGCGCTCGGCGTTGAGCGCGCGGAGGAACTCGCGCAGCCGGCCCTTGCTCACCACGTCGAGGCCGATGGTCGGCTCGTCGAGGTAGAGGATCTCGGGCTCGTGCAGGAGCGCCGCGACGATGTCCCCGCGCATCCGCTGGCCGAGGCTGAGCTGGCGGACCGGTGTGTGCAGCAGGTCGCCCAGGCCGAGCAGCTCGACGAACTCCGCGAGGTTGGCCCGGTGCCGCTCCGGGTCGGTCCGGTAGACCTTCTGGAGGAGCTCGAAGGAGTCCTGGAGCGGGAGGTCCCACCAGAGCGTGGTGCGCTGGCCGAAGACCACCCCGATCCGGCGGGCCAGCTGCGCGCGCTTGCGGCTGGGGTCGACCCCGGCCACCCGGATCGACCCCGACGTCGGAACCAGGATCCCGGTGAGCATCTTGATCGTCGTCGACTTGCCGGCGCCGTTCGCGCCGATGTAGCCGACGGCCTCACCCGGCTCGACGGCAATCGACAGGTGATCGACGGCACGGGTCCGCTTGAAGTCGCGCACGAGGTCTCGGGTCTCGATGATGCTCATCCACCGGCTCCTTGGTAGTGACGGGTCCCGGCGCGCCAGCACAGGCCGGCGAGCGCCCAGGCGAGGGCCGCGGCGACCGGTGTGCACCACGCGAGCCACGGTGGCGCGAGGTGATCGCCGGGCAGGTCGAGGATCGCGAC
>NZ_DASUFR010000180.1:0-28960 GCF_036274455.1 Nocardioides sp.
GCCCCGCAGGCGCGGCCGCCCGGGGCGTGTTCTGCGATCTGCACCGCATATTGGCCACCCAGGACGCCGAGATGTGGTGCCTATCAGCTGGACCGGTCTTTGCCGAGGATTCCCGGCACCAGGTGCCGACTTCCCTCCGCACACCCACCGATGGGGCTGGTGGATGCCCGCGCCCACTCCGGATCGCCTCTTGCCGTCACGGATCGCCCTCGGCGCCCCTGCCATGCGCGGGCCAGGACAGCGGTGAGCAATCAACCGCAGCCTGGCCCAGGGTGGTTGATCACCCACCGCCACCTCGGCAGGTCGGCGGGACACGACGAGACGCCGGTGGTCGGTGAACCCTCGGCGGCTCAGACCGGTTGAAAGGTCACCGCTGCCCGGCGTGGGCAGCCACCCACCCACGCAGGGGTCACCGGATATCCGGTGACCCCTGAGCTTCTGTGCCGAGATCTCGGCACAGAAGCGGATGGGTCGCCACAGAAGTAGGCCGCTCCAGGTGTGGGCGCCCGGCCACTGCGCCCCCCATCACCTAGCCTCGGGCCTCATGCGGGTCGGACTCACAGGCGGTGTCGCCTCGGGCAAGAGCACGGTCGCCCGGCTGCTGGTCGACCTCGGCGCCGTCCTCATCGACGGCGACGCGCTGGCGCGCGAGGTCGTCGCGCGGGGCACGCCGGGGCTCGCGCAGGTGGTCGAGGAGTTCGGGTCGCACCTGCTCACCCCCGACGGCGACCTCGACCGTGCCGCGCTGGGCCGGATCGTCTTCGCCGACGAGGCTGCACGCCGTCGCCTGGAGGCGATCACGCACCCGCTGATCTTCGAGAGGTACGCCGAGCTCGAGGCAGCCGCTCCGCCCGGCACGCTGGTCGTGCACGACATCCCCCTGCTGGCCGAGGCCGGGCCCGAACGAGCCGCCACCTTCGACGAGGTGATCGTGGTCGACGCGCCGCCGCAGCTCCAGGTCGAGCGGATGATGCGCGAGCGGGGCTGGACCCGCGAGGAGGCCGAGTCCCGCATCGCCGCCCAGGCCACCCGGGCGGACCGGCTCGGCATCGCGACGTACGTGGTCGAGAACACCGGCACCCTTGACGACCTCCGTGCCCGGGTCGAGGAGATCTATGCCGAGCTGACGGGCAGATGAGCAACGAGAGCCCCCGCCAGCGCGTGGCGAGGGCTCTCGTTCTCGTGGGACCGCTGAGTCTCGGGCCTCAGCAGCCCTGCTCGGGTGGACCTCAGGCGGCGAGGTCCGGGTCGGCGATCCGGCGCAGCTTCTGCAGGGCCTCCCGCTCGAGCTGGCGGACCCGCTCGGCGGAGATCCCGTGCTTGGCGCCGATGTCGGCCAGCTTGTGCTGGCGGCCGTCGGTGAGGCCGTAGCGCGAGCGGATGATGTCCGCGGCGCGCTCGTCGAGGTGCTCGACCAGCGTGTTGAGCCGGTCGCGGGCCTCGACGTCGAGCACGGTCAGGTCCGGTCCCGGAGCGGTCTCCTGGGCCATCAGGTCGCCCAGCGAGGTGTCGCCGTCCTCGTCGACGGGAGAGTCGAGCGAGACGTGCTCGCGACCCCACGCCATCAGGTCGAGGACCCGGTCGAGGTCCATGCCCAGCTCGGCCGCGATCTCGGCCGGCTCGGGCTCACGCCCGAGCTGACGCTCCAGGGTCCGGCGAGCCCCGCCGACCTGGTTGAGCTCCTCCACGACGTGCACGGGGAGCCGCACGACGCGCGCCTGCTGCGCGATGCCGCGGGTGATGGCCTGGCGGACCCACCAGGTGGCGTAGGTCGAGAACTTGTAGCCCTTGGTGTAGTCGAACTTCTCCACCGCGCGGATCAGGCCGGTGTTCCCCTCCTGGATCAGGTCGAGCATCGGCATCTGTGCGCGGCCGTACTTGCGGGCGATGGAGACCACCAGCCGCAGGTTGGCGGTGATGAACGTGTCGACCGCCTTGCGGCCCTCCTCGGCGAGCCACTCGAGCTCCTCCTGGGTGGCGTTCATCGGCGCGCCGCCCTTCTTGCGGCCCACCCGGCCCTCGCGGAGCAGGTGCTCGGCCATCAGTCCGGCCTCGATGGTCTTCGACAGCTCGACCTCGGCAGCCGCGTCGAGGAGGGCGTTGCGGGCGATCTCGTCGAGGTAGAGCCCGACGCTGTCGCGGCCCTCGATCTCGCGAGTCCCACTCGTGGTGCGAGTCGCCATTTTCCCTCCTTCGGTACCGTGGGAAGTCGCAGTCATCCCACGTCATTCACAACGCCCACGGTGACCGGGGGATTCCCGCTCAAACGTGGACCCTTCGCTCTGACAGACGAGCGAGGGGCTGTCGTAGTTGCACCGTGAGAGAACTCTCAGGGAGTTCTCAGGGCTCGCCCTCCGGCCGGCGTCAGGCGTTCGTCGCGACGGGACCTCCGGATGGGGCCGCAACGGCGTCCGCGAGGCCCATCCGGTCCAGGATCCAGGCCAGCGTGAAGGCCCGGTCGTGCCAGGACTTGTACCGTCCGGAGACGCCTCCGTGGCCGGCCGACATCTCGGTCCGCAGCAGCACGTCACCGCCGTTGAGCGCGGTGGCCCGCAGCCTCGCCACCCACTTGGCCGGCTCGACGTAGAGCACCCTGGTGTCATTGAGCGAGGTCTCGGCCAGGATCGGCGGGTAGGACACCGCCGCCACGTTGTCGTACGGCGCATAGGAGGCGATGTAGTCGTAGACCTCCGGGTCCTCCTCGGGGTTGCCCCACTCGTCGTACTCGGTGACCGTCAGCGGCAGCGTCGCGTCCAGCATCGAGGTCAGGATGTCCACGAACGGCACCCCGGCGACGATGCCGCCGAACTGCGCCGGCGCCTGGTTGGCGACCGCGCCCATCAGCAGCCCGCCCGCGCTGGCGCCCTCGGCCACGAGCCGGGCCGGGGTGGTCCAGCCGGTGGCGACGAGGTGCCGGGCGCACGCGACGAAGTCGGAGAAGGTGTTCTTCTTGCGGAGCAGCTTGCCGTCGTCGTACCAGCGGCGGCCCAGCTCACCACCGCCGCGCACGTGGGCGATGGCGAAGGCGGCGCCGCGGTCGAGCAGCGAGAGCCGGGCGACCGAGAAGTAGGGGTCCATCGAGCTCTCGTAGGCGCCGTAGCCGTACAGCACCGCCGGGACCGGCCCCGCGTCCCGGGCACCGCGCCGGCACACGATCGAGATCGGGACCCGCTCGCCGTCGTCGGCGATGGCCCAGAGCCGGTGCTCCTCGTAGTCGTCGGGGTCGTAGCCGCCGAGCACGGGAGCCCGCCGCAGGAGGGTGAGCTCACGGGTGCGCACGTCGAAGTCGTAGACCGACGACGGCACTGCCATCGTCGTGTAGCCGAGCCGGACGGTCGGCTGGTTGAAGCCCGGGTTGGCGCCCGAGCCGACGGTGTAGACCTCGTGGTCGAACTCGACGAGGTAGTCCTCGCTCACCCCGTCCGGACCGAGCTCGAGCAGCCGCAGCTGGGTGAGCCCCTCGCTGCGCTGGTGCACGACGAGGTGGCCGGCGAAGGCGTCGACGTCCTCGAGGCGTACGGCGGGGTCGTGCGGGATCAGCGGCACCCAGTCCTCGGGCGCCGTCGGGGCGATCGGCGCGGTGCCGAGCTCGAAGTCGGGACCGCTGTGGTTGTGCAGCACCAGGAACACGTCCCGGCCACCGACGACCGCGTGGTCCAGGGAGTACTCCAGGCCCGCGCGGCGCTCGCTGAAGACCCGGAAGCCGGCGTCGGGGTCGTCCGCGTCGAGGAAGCGGTACTCGGAGGTCACTTTCGAGCCGGAGGCGATGATGATGAACCGGTCGCTGCGGCTGCGCCCGACCCCGACGAAGAACCGGCCGTCCTCCTCGTGGTGGACGAGCTCGTCGGCCTCCTGGGACGTCCCGAGCGTGTGCCGCCAGATCTTGTCCGCGCGCCACGACTGGTCGACCGTCGTGTAGTAGAGGTGCTCGCCGGCGCGGTCCCAGGTGGCGCCGCCGATCACGCCCACGATCTCGTCGGGACGGTGCTCGCGGGTGGCGAGGTCGAGGACCCGGATCGTGTACCGCTCGTCGCCGACCACGTCGGTGGAGTAGGCGAGCAGGCTGCCGTCGGGGCTGACGCTGGAGCCGCCCAGGGAGAAGAAGTCGTGCCCCTCGGCGAGCGCGTCGAGGTCGAGGAGGAGCTCCTCGCCGGGGAGCGCCGGCTGGTCGGGCGCGCAGTCCTCGGCGGGCTTCGGCGGCGTCCAGTCGTCGGGGTCGGTGACGGGGACGCGACAGCTGGCGCCGTACTCCTTCCCCTCGAAGGAGCGGCCGTAGTACCAGTAGCCGCGGTTGCGGGTCGGCACGGAGAGGTCGGTCTCGCGGGTGCGCGCCCTGATCTCCTCGAAGATGCGCGTGCGCAGGTCGGCCAAGTGCGCGGTGCGTTCCTGGGTGTAGGCGTTCTCGGCCTCGAGGTAGGCCGTCACCTCCGGTGAGTCCTTGGCGCGCAGCCACTCGTAGTCGTCGACCCGGGTCCGGCCGTGGTGCTCGCTGGTGACGGGGCGGCGCTCTGCCGCGGGTGGGGCGACAGACGGCTGCATACCCGCGAACCTATCTGGACGCCGTAGGTTCGGAGCGTGCAGTGGGGCAGTGCCCGCATCGTCGATCTCAACGCCGACCTGGGCGAGGAGGTCACCGACGACGTCGCGTTGCTGGCCGTCGTGACCAGCGCCAACGTGGCGTGCGGCTACCACGCCGGCACTCTCGACATCATGCGCGTGGTCTGCGAGATGGCGGCCGAGCTCGGCGTCTCGGTCGGCGCACAGGTCTCCTACGACGACCGGGACAACTTCGGGCGCGTCGAGCGCGACGTCGACCCGGGGGTGCTCCGGGAGCAGGTGGCCGACCAGGTCGGCACCTTGAGTGCGATCGCCCGCTCGGCCGGCACCGAGGTGCGCTACGTCAAGCCGCACGGTGCGCTCTACCACCGGGTCATCCGCGACGTCGCCCAGGCGCAGGCCGTGCTCGAGGGATCGGGGGAGCTGCCGGTCCTCGGCATGCCCGGTGAGCTGCTCGGTGGCGCCGGCCGGGCCGGGCGCAAGGTCTACCTCGAGGGTTTCCCCGACCGCGGCTACGGCCCGGACGGCCGGCTCCTGCCGCGCGGCGAGCCCGGGGCGTTGGTCGAGGACGAGACCGAGATCGCCGAGCGCGCGGTCCGGCTGGCCGCGACCGTGCACTCGCTCTGCCTGCACGGTGACAGCCCCGGCGCGGTCGACAACGCGCGCGCCGTACGACGGGTCCTCGAGGCCGCCGGATGGACCCTGCGCGGCCTCTGAGACGGGTCCGGAGGCCGCGGATCTTCCTCCACAACCAGTGGACTCCACATGTGGAGAAGGGACCCAACCTGTGGACGCACTCGGCGTGTCCTGTGGAGCAATCTGTGGGACCAGAAGAATGTCGAACTTTCTTCGAAGAACCTCTTGCGCGGCCTTGAACCGAGGGCATAGAACTTCCCCACCGATCCACCCGGTGGCCCAGCCGAAAGGCCAGGGAGCAAGGGAGATCGGGGATCAGGCAGGAGCGAAGATCCACACCGCGAGGCAACTCGCGGCGGCGGCCCGGTGACGGGGTCGACGGGATCGGAGAGCCGGCCGGATCGAGGGGGACGTCACCGAGCCTCCTCAACCCGAGGGCCTCTTGGTGCTCATACCATCGAGAGGCCCTCACCTTGCTCCCGCTCCGGGGCTGGCCCTGCCGGTCCCAGGGGTGGAGACCGGGTCCTCGCCGGCTTGCCGGAGAGGACACGGGTCCCGAGTCGCCGCCGGTTCCGCCGGAGGAGGGTCGGGAGCCCGAGTCGCGACCGGCCCTGCTGGAAGCGAATCGGCCCCCAACGTCGCGCCCGGTTCGCCGGGGCGACACGGGGGAGACCGAGTCAGTGAAGGCTTCGGCCGGAGCTGACCCGGATCCGGACCACCGCCGGTTCTCACCGGTGGTGGAAAGGGCCCGGACGGCATCACAAGCTCCACACCGCGGGGCGACCCGCGGCACCGCCTCGATGACGGGGGCGGCGGGAGCAGAGGAGCCGGACGGACGAGGTGGGCGTCATCACCACCTCAACCCGAGGGCCTCTTGGTGCTCATACCACCAGGTGACCTTCACACCTCCGCCTTCCCACCGGCTTGCCGGTGGGGGGTGGGGCCGGACTGGAACGAAGATCCACACTGCGAGGCGACTCGCGGCGTCGGCCCGGTGACGGGGACGGCGGGGTCGGAGAGACTGTGCGGTCGAGGTGGGCGTCACCACTTCCGCCTCAAAGCCGAGGGCCCTCTTTGATGCTCATACCATCGAAGAGGGCCCTCACCTTTTCGGCCCGACCCAAGCACACTTGGCCCCGTGGAGCCAGTCGATATGCGCGTGGTCGGGCGTGACGCCGTCCTCGCCGACGTCGCCGACAGCGCCGCGGCCCGGTCCCTGGCGGCCTTCGCCCGAGCGGTCCACGTGGTGGCCGACGAAGTGGTCCCGGGGGCGCGCAGCGTGCTGTTCGACGGCGTACCGGACGTGGAGGCGCTGCGCCAGCGGCTCGCCGGCTGGACCCCCGACTCCGCGCCCGAGCGGGGCGAGGTCGTCGAGGTGCCGGTGGTCTATGACGGGCCGGACCTCGAGGACGTGGCGAGGCGCTGGGGGACCGACGTCGACGGCGTGGTGGCCCGGCACTGCGGGACCGAGTTCGTCTCCGCCTTCTGCGGCTTCGCACCGGGCTTCGCCTACCTGTCCGGACTGCCCGAGGAGTACGCCGTGCCCAGGCTCGACAGTCCACGCACGAGGGTCGCGGCGGGCTCGGTCGGCCTGGCCGGGTCGTGGTGCGGGGTCTACCCGACGCAGTCCCCGGGCGGCTGGCGGCTGCTCGGCCGCACCGACGTGACGCTGTGGGACCCCGACCGCAGCGAGCCCGCCCTGCTCGCGCCCGGCACGCGGGTGAGGTTCGTGCCGCGATGCTGACCGTCCAGACCGCGGGAGCCCTCACGACGATCCAGGACCGGGGCCGCGTGGGGCTGGCCCACCTCGGCGTCCCGCGCGCCGGGCCCCTGGACGTGCCCGCGGCCGCGCTGGCCAACCGGCTCGTGGGCAACGATCCGCACGCCGCCGTGCTCGAGGTGACGTGGGGCGGGCTGGAGCTGACCACCGACACCGGCGTCTGGGTCGCGGTCACCGGTGCGGACGCGCCCCTCGACATCGACGACGCGCGCCGTGGCCACCACCGCGCGGAGTGGCTGCCCGAGGGGAGCCGGCTCCGGCTCGGGCAGCCGAGCCAGGGGGTCCGCAGCTACCTCGCCGTGGCCGGCGGCATCGGCGTCGCGCCGGTGCTGGGGTCGAGGGCGACCGACACCCTCGCCTGGGTCGGTCCACCCCGGGTCGCGGACGGCGCCCACCTGCCGGTCGGGATGCCGGCCGGGCCTCCCGCTCCGCACGACACCCCGCGGCCGCCGCGCCCCGGGCCGCTGCGCATCTCACCCGGACCCCGCGACGACTGGTTCGCCGACGATGCGCTGGAGCGGCTCTGCGCGGCGCCGTACGTCGTCACCGAGGAGTCGAACCGGATCGGCCTGCGCCTGGACGGCGACCCACCCGACCGGCTCCGCGACGACGAGCTGCCGAGCGAGGGCATGGTCCTGGGCGCAGTACAGGTGCCGCCGGGCGGCCGGCCGGTGGTGCTGCTGGCCGACCACCCGCCGACCGGCGGCTACCCCGTGCTCGCGGTCGTCCATCCCGACGACCTGTGGCAGTGCGGCCAGCTCCGGCCGGGCGAGACGCTGAGCTTCGTGCGAGGTTGATCAGAGCCGCTTGACGAACTCCGCCGCCACCTCGATCGGCCGGAAGCCCATCCGCTCGTTGATCGAGACCATGAAGTCGTTGCTCTCGGCGTTCTGGGTGGTGACCAGCGTGAGGTCGTCGCGGAACGCCTGGACCGCACGCAGGTTGGTGGCCTTTGCGGCCAGCCCGAGCTTGTGCCCGCGATGCTCCCGGTGCACGAAGGTGCCCCACTGGTAGACGGTCGTGCTGTCGGTGAGCGGTACGGCGAGGGTCGAGTGGGCGACGACCTCGCGGTCGGCGGTGAGGGCGAGGGTCTCGTAGCGGGCGCGGCCCATCGCCTTGACGGTGTCGACCATCTCGGCGAACCGTTCGGGCGTCACGACCTCCTCGGCGAAGTCGACGACGCCCGTGGGCGCGTCGACGGCGAGCTGGCCCATCAGTGCGCAGAGGGGTCCGAGGAGGTCGTCGGGGATGTCGTTGACGAAGGTCTCGAAGGTGTAGCCCTCGTGGTGCGGGGCCGCCTCGTCGAGCCAGCCCTGGATCGTCTCGTCGGGCACCGGCAGGGGAAGGTGCCGGATCACCTCGTAGTTGGACAGCTCGAAGCCGCACGCCTCGGCGAACCTGCGGTAGCCGTGCGTCTCGCGCTCGGCGAAGGGGACCGTGCTGTCGGCCATCATCAGCTGCCGGCCGTCGGCCTTGGCGACCTGCTCGAGCCGCTCGAGGACGGCGCTGCCCACGCCCCGCCGGCGGTCGGGCACGTCGACGTCGACCTTGAAGTAGGCCTTGTCGGGGTTGTCGAGCAAGGGCGACCACAGGATGGCGGTCGAGACCAGCCGGTCGCCGTCGTAGGCCGCGAAGACCTGCTGCCGCTCGCCGCTGTCGCTGGAGCGGATGGCCCCGATGAACTCCTCCCAGGTCCAGAACGGCGAGTCCTCGCGGCCCAGCAGCTCGGCGCGGCGGGACACGTCGTAGTAGTCGCGCATCACCTCGTCGTCGGCGAGCGCGGCCTCGTCGAGCTCGCGGATCTCCACGGTCATCGAGGCTAGGGCGGTCGACAGGGGCATCGCGAGGCATTTACTCCCGCGCCGGGCCGGACGAGATTGACAACCGAACGGACCGGCGGACCGTAGAGGTGGCATGACTGACGACGAGGGCGACCTGGCGCTCCTCGGCGACCTGCTCGAGCGCAGCTTCGACGCGGGACCCGAGGGGCTCCCGACCCCGGCAGAGCGGCTGGCCGAGGGTCGGCGCGTCCTGCGCCGGCGGCGCAGGATCGGGATCGTGGCGACGTCGGCCGGCGTCGTCGCGGCGATCGGCGTGGGCGTGGCGCTGTCGGGAGCCACCGGTGACCACGGCGGCGACGGCGCGCCCGCGGTGGCGACGAGCAGCTCCTCCCCGTCCACGGCCCCTACCGAGACCCCGGCCACCGTTGCTTCCCCTGCTCCGAAGTCGCACAGGCAGCAGCAGCGGCTCGTCTCGGACATGTTCCCGGCGTCGTTCGACTACGACGGCAGCATCGTGGTGAAGGACGGCTGGCACATCACCCGGCAGGTCGACGAGCCGGTCGGGCTGCTTCCACCGGAGAAGTCCCTCGGCGTCGTCGTGGAGCGCGGGGACCAGGTCCGCTGGATGCTGCTGACGCTTCAGGTCGGCCAGGACGGGGAGGGCCACGACAAGCCGGGCACGTGGAGCCTCGGCGCGAGTGCCGACGACCCGGGCAAGGACTTCAGCCGCTACGACGACTGGCTGGCCAGCCAGGCCGAGCTCCAGGGCGGTCCGAAGACGCAGCCCCTCGCCGTCGTCGACGCCGACGACACACTCCGGGCGGGTCCGGGCGCGGAGCTGGTCGAGGTCCGGCCGGCGCCGCTGATCAAGCACTACACGACCGAGCGGGACCGGCTGGCCGAGGTCCGGCGGGACGGGCGGACCTGGTTCGTGATCGTCCGCGGGCACGGGGCGGACGCCTCCCTCTATCCCGTCGACGCCACGGTCCTGCCGACACCCACGTTCGAGGCGCTCGCCGCCTACATGGCCGCTGAGGTCGCCTCGGGTGAGGGGGTGCGGTGACGCGTTCGGCAGACGAGCGGGATGCGGCCTACGTCGAGTACGTCGCCGCACGCCAGGCCCACCTGCGCCGCATCGCCTACGCGATCTGCGGCGACTGGCACCGCGCCGACGACGTCCTGCAGACGGCGCTGACCAAGCTCTACCTGGCCTGGCCGCGGCTGCGCGACCACACCTCGCCGGACGCCTACGTGCGCCGCATCATCGTCCGGGCCGACATCGACGACCGGCGACGGGTCTGGCGGCACCGCGAGCGCGCGGGCCTGGACGGCCACGACCGTGCGGCGAGCGCCGGCCTGGCCGTCGAGGAGCGGTCGGCGCTGTTCGAGGCGCTCCAGGCGCTGCCGACGATGCAGCGCAAGACGGTGGTCCTGCGCTACTGGCTCGGCCTGTCGGTCCAGGAGACCGCGCACGAGCTGGGCATCAGCGAGGGCACGGTGAAGAGCCACGCCTCCCGCGGGTTGGCGGGCCTGCAGCGGGTGCTGGCCGGCGCGTGGGACGCGGGTTCCTAGTGCGGGGCACTTAGCCCTGGGGCTCGGCGTCGGTGACCGCCGGGCGCCAGGGATGCAGCTGCGGGTCGTCGTCTGCATAGGACCGCACCGGCCCGGCCGGGGTCTCCGCGGTCTCGAACCGGACCGTCACCACGCCGCGGCCCGAGCCCCACACCCAGCCCCGGCCGAGCTCGTCGTGGACGACGTCCATGCCGGGCGACCAGCCCGGGCGGTCGCGCGCCCTGGTCACCTCCACCGCCGGCGACTCGGGCTCCGCCTCGTCCTCGGTCTCGCCGAACAGGTCCTCCTGGATCCAGTCCGCCAGCCCGGACACCCCGACGCCGAGGAGGCGTACGCCGCCGGAGGTGTCGAGGTCGGCGAGCAGCCCCCGGGCCAGTCGGGCGACGGTGGCCGCGCTGTCGGTGGGCGAGGGGAGCGTGGTCGATCGGCTGAGGGTCGTGAAGTCGTGCAGCCGCACCTTGATCGTCACCGTCCGGCCGGAGAGGCCGTGGCGCCGCAGCCGCGTGGCGACGTCGCCGGCCTGCCTGGTCAGGAGGTGCTCCATCAGTGACCGGTCGGTGAGGTCGGTGTCGTAGGTGCCCTCGGAGCTGACGGACTTGGTCTCCCGCTCGGGCTCGACCGGCCGGTCGTCGTCGGCGCGCGCCAGCGCGTAGAGGCTCGCGCCGTGTGCCTTGCCCACCAGCCGGACCAGCTCGTCGAGGCTGACCGACTCGAGGTCGGCGACGGTGTGGATCCCGACGCGCCGCAGCCGCTCTGCGGTCGCGGGCCCGACGCCGGGGATGACCGTGACGTGCATCGGGCGCAGCAGCTCGGTCTCCGTCCCGGGCACCACGACCACCAGGCCGTCCGGCTTGTCGAGGTCGCTGGCCACCTTCGCGATGAACTTCGAGCTCCCGACCCCCACCGACGCCGTCAGCCCGCCGGTCGCCTCGGCCACCTTCGCACGCAGCTCCTCGGCGAACGCCGTCACGGTCGGCACCTCGAGGTCGTCGAGCGCGCGGGCCGCGGCCAGGTCGACGAACGCCTCGTCGAGGCTGAGCGGCTCGACCAGCGGGCTCGCCTCGCGCAGCAGCGCCATCACGATCGCGCTCGCGTCGCGGTAGGCGTGGAACCGCCCGGTCAGGAACGCCGCGTGCGGGCACCGGGACCGGGCCTCGCGGGTGGACATCGCCGAGCGGACGCCGTACTTGCGCGCCTCGTAGGACGCCGTGGCCACCACGCCGCGTCCGCCGACGCCGCCGACCACCACCGGCTTGCCGCGCAACGACGGCTTGTCGCGCTGCTCGACGGCGGCGAAGAAGGCGTCCAGGTCCAGGTGGAGGACCGAGGCGTGGTCGCGCACGGCGGCAAGGTATCTCCCGGAGCCGACGGTCCTCGCACCGATCGGCCACTTGCCCTCCACCGCGCCCCCTCAGCCGTGGGTTGTCCACAAGGCCCGCCACACCGGCCCGGAACCGTCGGCCTCCCTGGGCAGCGTCTCCACCATGACCGAACCCACGAGCCCGTCCACCACCTTGCAGGCCCGCACTCCCGAGGACGTCCTGGCCGCCGTGCCCGTCGTGCTCGGCTTCGAGCCGCAGCAGTCGCTCGTCATGCTGACCTTCGGGGGCACCGAGAGCTTCCACGCCCGCGTCGACCTCCCGCCGCCCGCGGAGGTCGACGCAGGGGTCGCCCAGCTCCTCGAGCCGGCCGTCCTGCACCGGGCGACCCGCGTCCTCTTCGTCGTCTACGCCGACGACGGCCGGGCCAGCCGCCTGGCCATGCGCAGGCTGCGGCAGGCCTTCGGCGAGGCCGGCATCGAGGTGGTGGAGGTGATCCGCGTCCACGACGGCCGCTGGTTCGCACCCGGCCGGCCGGGCGCCGCACCGACCGGCGTCCCCTTCGACGTCGGCAACCACCACTTCCGGGCGCAGGCCGTCGCCGAGGGGATCGTCGTGCACCGCTCGCGGGCCGAGCTCGAGGAGCTGTTGCAGCCCCGTCCCGAGGCGGTCGACGAGGTGGCCCGCGCAGTGCGCCGGGCCGTGCCCAGCCCCCCGGGCGAGCTCGGCGACCTGGTCGACCTCCGGCTCGATGCCGGCCGGTTCAGCACCCCGGAGCTCGCCCGGGTGCTGCTCGGCCTCCAGGAGGGCGAGGGTCGCGACGCCGCGCTGGCCGCGATGTCCCGCGACGCGGCATTGGAACACGTCCGGCTGTGGACCGACGCGGTCCAGCGCGCCCCCGCCGAGCTCGCCGATGCGCCGGCCGCGGTGCTCGCCCTGGCGGCCTGGTTGGCCGGCCACGGGGCCCTGGCCTGGTGCGCCGTCGACCGCTCCCGGGCCACCGGCCCCGGCCTCACCCTGGCCTCGCTGGTCGCGGACCTGCTCACCCGGGCCGTGCCGCCCTCGGCGTGGTCGCAGGCCGCCTCGTGAGGACCGGACCGCTGGGTACCGCGCGCCCGTGGAGCCCCGCACCGTCGGCGTCGAGGAGGAGCTGCTGGTCGTCGACCCGGCCACGCGCGCCGTGACCCCGCGCGCCCGCGAGGTGCTCCAGGCCCACGCCGCGCGCCACGACGACGAGGAGCTCGACCAGGAGCTGTTCCGGCACCAGCTCGAGATCCGCACCGAGCCCTTCCGCGACGTCGGCGAGCTGGTCCGGCAGCTGGTCGCCGCCCGGCAGGCGGCCGCCGAGGCGGCGGAGGTCCACGACCTGTCGGTCGCGGTGTGCGCGACGGTGCCGCTGGGGGTGGAGGAACCCGAGGTGACGCCCGACGACCGCTACCGCGACGTGGTCGGCCGCTACGGCGCGATCGCCCTGCTCGGCACCACCTGCGGGATGCACGTCCACGTTGCGGTCGAGTCCGACGACGAGGGCGTCGGGTGCATCGACCGGATCGCACCATGGCTGCCGGCGCTGCTGGCGATGAGCGTCAACTCGCCCTTCGTCCGCGGACGCGACACCGGCTACGCGTCGTGGCGGACCCAGCAGTGGTCCACCTGGCCGAGTGCCGGGCCGACCGAGCCGTTCGGGTCGGTGGAGGGCTACCGGCGCGCGTGCCGGCGGATGATCGCCAGCGGGGCCGCCCGTGACTCCGCGATGCTCTACTTCGACGCCCGGCTGTCCGACAAGCAGCCGACGGTCGAGGTGCGCATCCTCGACGCGGTCACCGACCAGGACGACGTCGGGCTGCTGACGGCGCTGGTGCGTGCTCTCGTGGAGACCGCGGTGCTGCAGTGGTCCCGCGGCGTGGCGCCGTCGGCCTGGCGAAGCGAGGAGCTGCGGGCCGCGCGGTGGCGGGCCTCGCGCTACGGCCTGAGCAGTGACCTCCTCGACCCCCGCGACCACGAGCTGCGGCCGGCGCGCGAGGTGGTGGGCGCGCTCGTGGCGCTGGTGGGGGAGTGGCTCGACGTTGCGGGCGACTCCGACCGGGTCGAGGCGGGGGTGGAGCGGGTGCTGGCCGGCACCGGTGCGACCCACCAGCACGCGGCCTACGAACGCACCGGCTCCCTGGAGGGGGTGGTCGACGACCTGCTGGCCCGGACGACCGAGTCCTGGACCTCGCGGTCCGTACCCTCGCCAGAGGGTCCGTGACGTCCTAGTGTCCCGGCATGGGAGAAGAGGTCGAGCAACAGGAGTTCTCGCGCGCGGACCGCACCCGCTATCGCGAGAAGGTGCGCCGCTGCCTCGACGTCTTCGCCCGGATGCTGCGCGAGGCGCGCTTCGACACCGACGACCCGATGACCGGCCTCGAGGTCGAGCTCAACCTGGTCGACGACAACGGCGACCCGGCGCTGCGCAGCACCGAGGCGCTGGCGGCGATCGCGGACCCGGCGTTCCAGACCGAGCTGGGCCTGTTCAACGTCGAGATCAACGTGCCGCCGGCCAAGCTGCGTGAGGGCGGGCTCGAGACGTTCGAGGAGCTGCTGCGTGGCGACCTCAACGGGGCCGAGGCCAAGTCGGCCGAGATCGGCGCCCACCTGGTGATGATCGGGATCCTCCCGACGCTCGCCGCCGACCACCTGACCGCGGACAGCATCAGCCCCAACCCGCGCTACAAGCTGCTCGGTGAGCAGATCCTCAACGCGCGCGGTGAGGACATCTCGATCCGCATCGCCGGCATCGGCAACGCCGAGAAGCTGGAGACCACGACCGACTCGATCGTCCCCGAGGCGGCCTGCACCAGCACCCAGTTCCACGTGCAGACCTCGCCGGACAGCTTCGCCGCCTACTGGAACGCCTCCCAGGCGATCTGTTCGGTCCAGCTGGCGGTGTGCGCCAACTCGCCGTACCTGCTGGGCCAGGAGCTGTGGCGCGAGACCCGGATCCCGTTGTTCGAGCAGTCGACCGACACCCGCGCCGAGGAGCTCAAGGCACAGGGGGTGCGGCCGCGGGTCTGGTTCGGGGAGCGCTGGATCAACTCGGTCTTCGACCTGTTCGAGGAGAACGTCCGCTACTTCCCCGCCCTACTCCCGATCACCGAGGACGAGGACCCGCTCGCGGTGCTCGAGGACGGCGGCGTGCCGAAGCTCTCCGAGCTGCGGCTCCACAACGGGACCATCTACCGCTGGAACCGGCCGGTCTACGACATCGCCGGGGGAGTGCCGCACCTCCGCGTCGAGAACCGCGTCCTCGCGGCCGGCCCGACGGTCGCCGACACGGTGGCCAACGCCGCGTTCTACTTCGGGCTGGTCCGCAACCTCGCCGAGAGCGAGCGGCCACTGTGGTCCCAGATGTCGTTCAGCGCTGCGGAGGAGAACTTCCACGTCGCGGCCCTGCACGGCATCGAGGCGCAGATCTACTGGCCCGGCGTCGGGCAGGTCCGGGCCACCGAGCTCACCTTGCGCCGGCTGCTGCCGATGGCCCGCGAGGGGCTGGCCGCGTGGGGGGTCGACGAGGCCACGAGCGACCGGCTGCTGGCGATCATCGAGCAGCGCTGCCTGCTCGGGACCAACGGCGCGGAGTGGTTCGTGCGCCGCATGCACGAGCGCTCGGACATGGAGCGGTTCGATGCGCTGCGCGCGACCTTGCAGGAGTACCGCGAGCTGATGCACACCAACGAGCCGGTGCACACCTGGCCCTAGCCCGCCCGCGACAGGGTCTCTGCTCGCGGCCGCACCCGGGCCCAGGTCCGGGCCAGGCCGCTGCGCGGGTCCCACCACCCGCGGCGGTTGACCACCACGAAGGTCAGCGGCACCTGCGCCTCGTCGTAGGCAGCCCGGGCACCGGCCAGCCATCGTGCGTCGACGTCCTGCAGCTCGAGGCCGCCCGGCCGGGTCAGCCAGACCAGGTGGCCGGGACCGGCGCCGGCGCGGACCCGCAGCGCGGCGACGACGTCGGTGCGCAGCCCCGGGTCGCTCGGCTCCGCCTCGGTGAGGTCCAGGGACGCGAGCGGACCACCGGGGACGCCGATGTGGAGGACCGCCGGGTAGCGCCCGCGGCGCCGTTCGCTGGACGCGTGGTCGTGCACGGCCCGGCGCAGCAGCATGCGGGTGCGGGGCGGCAGCGGGTCGGTGAGCCCTTCCATGACCGGGGTCTCCCCACAACGGACCGGTCTGACGCCGGCTCTCCACAGGCGTCGTTCCCGGTTCGGTAACCTGCCGTGCGGAGGCCGTGGGTGCCCGGTCCTCGACAGCAGGAGGCGATGCGATGCCGACCGTGGTGCTGGGCTACGTGCCGAAGCCGGAGGGTGAGGCGGCCCTGGCGGTGTCGATCGCCGAGGCCCGACTGCGACAGGCCGACCTCGTCGTCGTGAACTCCCGCCGCGCCCACATGAGGGACCCCGAGGCCCACGAGAGGATCCTGGCCGAGCTCGAGGACGTCCGGATCCGCGTCACCGAGGCGGGAGTCGCCGTCGACGTCCGCCAGCCCGAGACAGGCCTCGAGGCGTCCGAGGACCTGCTCCAGATCGCCGAGGAGGTCGCCGCAAACCTCGTCGTCATCGGACTGCGCCGACGTACGCCGGTCGGCAAGCTGATCCTCGGGAGCAACGCCCAGCGGATCCTGCTCGACGCGCCCTGCCCGGTCCTGGCCGTCAAGTCCGACTGAGGCCGTGGCGCGGGTCTTCCGTCGCCTCACCGAGGTGGATCTGCCGGCACTGCTCGACCTCCAGGAACCGGGCGCCGTGGCCGGCCTGTCCGACGTGTTCCCCCAGGAGAGCCACCCGTTCCCACGCGACGCGGTGCTCGCGCGCTGGCGCGTCGAGCTCGCGGACCCGGGGGTCGCCGCCTACGTCGCTCACGACGGCAGTCGGCTCCTGGGCTTCGCCGCGCGGCGAGGCGATGAGGTCCTCCACTTCGGCACCGCGCTCCAGAGCTGGGGTTCCGGGATCGCGTCGTGGCTGCTCGAGGAGCTCCTGGCGACGTTCGACCCAGAGGTCCGCCGGATCCGGTTGTGGGTGTTCACCGACAACGGCCGCGGCCGCCGGTTCTGGGAGAAGCACGGCTGGCAGCCGACCGGCCGCACGACGCGCTCGACGTTCGCGCCGTACCCGACGCTTCTGGAGTACGCCCGGTCGAGGACGGGCGATGAGTCCGCACCCGCCGATGGGTCAAGATGACCACCATGGCCATCCACATCACCGGTGACGCCGACGCCGACCAGGTGCTCACCGACAGCCCGTTCGCGCTGGTCGTCGGGATGATGCTCGACCAGCAGTATCCGATGGAGCACGCCTTCCGTGGTCCGCACAAGGTGCTGACCCGGTTCGGCTCGATCGAGCCGGGTGCGATCGCGGCCGCCGACCCGGAGGAGTTCGCGACGCTGTGCTCGACTCCGCCGGCCATCCACCGCTACGGGCGTTCGATGGCCGGGCGGCTCCAGTCGCTGGCGCAGCTCGTGGAGGAGAAGTACGACGGCCACGCCGAGCGGCTCTGGACCGAGGCGAGGACGGGTCAGGAGCTGTTCGCGCGGGTCAAGGAGCTGCCGGGCTTCGGCGACCAGAAGGCGAAGATCTTCGTCGCGCTGCTGGCCAAGCAGCTCGGCGTACGTCCCGACGGCTGGGAGCAGGTGGCCGGTGCCTACGCCGAGGAGGGCTACCGCTCGGTCGCGGACGTGACCGACCCGGCGTCGCTGCAGAAGGTCCGCGACTTCAAGAAGGCGAAGAAGGCCGAGGCGAAGGCGCAGGCCGGCTGACGTGAGGGCCACCCTCCTGCTCGCCGATCACGCCGTGGTCGCCGAGGGCAAGCTCTACATCAACGGCGGCGGCTGGAGCGTCACCACCGGGGGAGCGCCGTCCGCGATCGCGGTCAAGCTCGACGTGCCGTGGGACCGGACCAACCAGCGGCTGCAGCTGCGGCTGCGCCTGGTCGGTCAGGACGGCGAGCCGGTCGTCGTCTCGGGCCAGGAGGGTCCACAGCCGGTCGTGATCGCCGCCGAGGCCGAGGTCGGGCGGCCGCCGGGGCTGGCGCACGGCGCGGACATCGACTTCCCGCTCGCCTTCCAGATCGGTCCGCTGCCGCTGCAGCCTGGGCAGCGCTACCAGTGGGTGCTCGACATCGACGGCGAGACCCGCGAGGACTGGCGGCTCACCTTCAGCACCCGTCCGGCGCCGAGCACACCCACGACGTACGTCGTGGATCCCTGACCGAAGACACCCGATCCGACCTGCGGTGCCAATGCTGGAACGCCTTGGCCAGCGTGGCAGAATGAGTGACGCGGCTCTTGACGACAGCGGGTCGTGACGCGCCCTGAGTCTGTCTCGGACCCCCATCCCGACCTGTTCCACCCAGCCATGATTGAAGAGGTGTTCGTGTCTTCCTCGAACGCGCGCAAGGTTCCTGAGCAGGTGCTCTCCCACCCCGCCGTCGTGGCACTGGTCGAGAAGGGCGCGAAGGGGAGCCTGAGTCCGGAGGACGTACGCCGGGCGAGCGAGGAGGCCCAGATCGAGCCGCGGCACCTCAAGGGGCTGCTGGCTCACCTGAGCACGCTCGGCATCTCGGTGCACGTCGACGTCAGCTCGGCGCGGGTGGCCGCGGCGACGACGGCCAAGAAGGCCGGTGCCGTCAAGACCGCTCCTGCCAAGAAGGCCGCCACCAAGGCGCCGGCCAAGGCGACGGCCAGCAACGGCACCACCAAGACCGCGGCGAAGAAGGCCGCGGCGCCGGCGAAGAAGGCCGCGCCCGCCAAGAAGGCCGCCGACGCTCCGGAGCCGGCCGAGGCCGAGGTCGCCGGCGACGTGGTGATCGGGCCGGACGGCAAGAAGGTCCTGCCCGACATCTCCGACGAGCAGTTCGAGAAGGACGTCGCCACCGACCCCTCGATCGAGGAGGACGAGAAGGAGGCGTCCTTCGTCGTCTCCGACGCCGACGACACCGGCGAACCCGAGCAGCAGGTCATGGTCGCCGGCGCGACCGCCGACCCGGTCAAGGACTACCTCAAGCAGATCGGCAAGGTCCCGCTGCTCAACGCCGAGATGGAGGTCGAGCTCGCCAAGCGGATCGAGGCCGGACTGTTCTCTGAGGAGAAGCTCGCCAAGGGCGGCAAGATCAGCCCCAAGCTCCTCGAGGAGCTCGAGTGGATCGCCGAGGACGGCCGCCGCGCCAAGAACCACCTGCTCGAGGCCAACCTGCGGCTCGTCGTCAGCCTGGCCAAGCGCTACACCGGCCGCGGCATGCTCTTCCTCGACCTGATCCAGGAGGGCAACCTCGGCCTGATCCGTGCGGTCGAGAAGTTCGACTACACCAAGGGCTACAAGTTCTCGACCTACGCCACCTGGTGGATCCGGCAGGCGATCACCCGTGCGATGGCCGACCAGGCCCGCACCATCCGCATCCCGGTGCACATGGTCGAGGTCATCAACAAGCTGGCCCGCGTCCAGCGCCAGATGCTCCAGGACCTCGGCCGCGAGCCGACGCCGGAGGAGCTGGCCAAGGAGCTCGACATGACCCCCGAGAAGGTCATCGAGGTCCAGAAGTACGGCCGCGAGCCCATCTCGCTGCACACGCCCCTGGGTGAGGACGGCGACTCCGAGTTCGGCGACCTGATCGAGGACTCCGAGGCGATCGTCCCCGCGGACGCCGTGAGCTTCACCCTCCTCCAGGAGCAGCTCCACGCCGTCCTCGACACCCTGTCCGAGCGTGAGGCCGGTGTGGTCAGCATGCGGTTCGGCCTCACCGACGGTCAGCCGAAGACCCTCGACGAGATCGGCAAGGTCTACGGCGTGACCCGCGAGCGGATCCGCCAGATCGAGTCCAAGACCATGTCGAAGCTCCGTCACCCGAGCCGCTCGCAGGTGCTGCGCGACTACCTCGACTGAGACTGGTCCGGACCGGCGTTGGTCAGGACGTAACGCGGAGGGTCGTTGGTGACAGGTTGCACACGGGACCTGACCACAAGAAGGAGAGTCCAGATATGAAGCTCGCCCGTTCGCTCGCCGTCGCGGCCGTCACCGCGGTCGTGGCCCTGGGTGTTGCGGCCCCCGAGGCCGCCCACGCCGACAAGCCCGGCAGTGAGCCCTGTGCCAACCAGCAGATGCAGGTCGACAAGGCGCAGGCCGCCTTGGCGCACGTGACCGCCGTCTTCGAGCACCAGCAGACCAGGGTCGAGCGGCTGCAGGCGCAACTGGCAGCAGCCACCACGCCCGAGGAGCAGGCGAAGATCCAGGCGAAGCTGGACAAGGCGCTGGCGCACAAGCAGCACGTCAAGAAGGACAAGAAGGCGCAGAAGCAGCGGCTGGCCAAGGCTCAGCAGCGGCTGGACGACTGCCTGGCAGCCAACCCCGCCTGACTCGCCTCACAGGCTCGCGCACACGTCAGCCCGGCCTTGCCTGGTCAAGACCACCGGTCCTTGTTCAGGTGCTCGTAACAATTCGACCGTAGGCTTGGGTCGTTCGCGTGGGGGGATTGGGGGATCCGAACTTAGCGAACCGGGCGCCCTTCGCAGAGATTGCGGAGGGCGCCTTGACGTGTGCACGGCCACGAAATTGCGCAACCGGCCAGTTGCAGCAGGTCCAGCAGATGTGCAACTATAGTATTGCACTTCAGCCGAGAGGATGGACCATGACCCAGACCGACCAGGAGCTGGACCGGATCGAGCGCAGCATCGACATCGACGCCCCCGCGGAGAAGGTGTGGTCGCTCCTCGAGCGACCCGGGTGGTGGATCAACGAGCACGAGGTCGACCCCGAGCCGGTGATCCGCTGGGAGAGCGACGACATGGCGGTCGTGGTGCACGCCAAGTTCGGGGAGTTCACGCTGCACCGGCTCGAGGCCGCTGCGCCGCGCTACATCTCCTGGCGCTGGATCGAGCACGACGACGCCGGGACGCTGGTGGAGTTCTGGGTGGACGACCGCCCGGGCGGGGTCACGCTCAGGGTCGTCGAGAGCGGGCTGGCGTCGCTGGGCAAGGACGCCGAGGCCCTGCGCAAGCACTACGACGGCAACTCCGAGGGGTGGGAGGTCGAGCTGGCCGCAGCCCAGCGGTTCGTCATGGGACAGGCCGGATGACGGCCACGACGCAGCTCGCGCCGGTGTTCGCGGCGCTCGGCGACGACACCCGCTGGTCGATCCTGGTCCGCCTGGGCGAGGCGCCGGCCTCGGCGTCGGCGCTGGCCCGGGAGCTCCCGATCAGCCGGCAGGCCATCGTCAAGCACCTCGAGGTCCTCAGCGCGGCCGGGCTGGTGGAGTCGGAGAAGGTCGGCCGCGAGCTCGTCCACCGCGCCCTCGGTGGGCGGTTGAGCGACGTGGCCCGCGACCTGGAGCGGATCGGCAGGAGCTGGGAGGCCCGCCTGGCCCGGATCAAGAGGCTGGCCGAGGGCGCAGGCTAGCCGGCCGCGACCAGCACGACCGACGCGACGCACATGGCCATGCCGACGCCCTGCGCGCGGTGCACGCGCTCGTGCAGGACCGCCGCCGCGAGCAGCACCGTGAAGGCGGGGTAGAGCGAGGTGATGACGGCGGCCACGCTGAGGTAGCCGTGATGGGTCGCGACCTGGAACAGCCCGGTGGCCAGCGCGCCGAGGACACCGCTGATCGCGCCCCCCAGCGCCCACCTCGACCTCGGGACCCAGTCCTGCCGCAGGGACGCCGCAACCACCACGACGGCCACGCCGGCGACGAGCAGGTTGACCGCGAGGGGGAGGAACCCGGCCTCGGCCGGGATCTGCGCCAGGGCGGCGAACAGCGTCCCGAAGCCCAGCCCGGCCAGCACGCCGTCGAGGACGCCGGAGCCCCCGGCAGCGGTCCCGGCGACGGTGGTCGTCGGCTCCCGCGAGACCAGCCAGATGGCCGGCAGCGCCAGCACCACACCCGACCAGACCGAGAGGTCCGGCCGCTCGCCGGTCACGACGCCGACGAGGACCGGGACCACGACCGCGCCGACACCCGAGACCGGGGCGACCACGCCCATCCGGCCCGAGGCCAGGCCGCGGTAGAGGAACGCCGTACCGAAGCCGTTGCCGACGCCGGCCACCAGCGCCCAGGCCAGGTCCGACCGGTCCGGCGAGCCGCCGTCCACCAGCGCGAACGCCACCACCAGCACCGTGCCGCAGAGCTGGGCGACCAGCGACACCGCCCAGGGGCCGCTGCGCTTGGAGAAGATCCCGCCGTTGAAGTCGCTCAGGCCGTAGGACGCCGCAGCCAGCAGGGAGAGCACGACGGTCACGTGAGCACCACGCCGGCAACCCAGAGGCAGGTCGCCGCGACCCCTGCTGCCAGCTCGATCAGGATGCTCAGCCCGACGGCCTTCAGCGCCTGCCTGGTCGAGGGCCAGGCGGCCCGGCCGCCCAGCCGCCGCAGCTCCGCGAGGTAGACGCCGAGCACGAAGCCCACGAACAGCCCCACGACCGGGATGACGAAGAACCCGACGACGCCGAGCCCGGCTCCGATCCACTGGGTCGACGCAGGGATCCCGGCGTCCTTGAGCTGCCGGGTCGGGACGACGTACTTGACCGTCGCGCCGAGCACCAGGACGACCGCGGCGACGGCGAACACGGTCCAGGCCGTCGGGCCGCCGACGTCCAGGGCCCACAACAGGATCGCTCCGAGGACCAGGACCGAGCCCGGGAGGATCGGTACGACGATGCCGACCAGCCCGACTGCGATGGCCAGGGCGACCAGCAGCTCGAGACCGGACATGGCGGGGAGCCTCTCACAGACAGGTCAGGAGAACAGGAAGCCCCGGATCCCTCGGGATCCGGGGCCCTGTGCAGACTTGGGGGCAGATTGGGCGAACTGGGGACGGCCGGTCAGCGCTCTCCGTCGGGGGCAGATGTCGAGGTGTCCGACAGCTTGTGCGTCTCGTCCACGAACGTGACGGCGATCTCCTTCAGCTTGTCACCATGCTCCTTGGCGTGGTGGGCGCAGAAGAGGAGCTCACCGCCGGACTGGAGCTCCACGCGAAGGTAGGCCTGGGCTCCGCAGCGGTCGCAGCGGTCTGATGCGCTCAGCCCTGCCGACGACGGTGCGACTGCAGTGTTCACGACGGCCTCATTTCTTGATCTTGGTGTCGTGGGTGAAACGTAGAAGGGGTCCCCAAAGATTCCCCGGCGACGCCTCCCCTGACATCTCAATCCAATCACGTTAGATGTGCCCATTCGCGGGATGTTCCACTCCCGGGACCAGTGTGTTGCCTCGGTCGTGCTCGCGTGGTGAGAACGGTGAAGCCTGTGGATCTGTTATGCGTTTTGTTACCCGGCACGGGTTGATGGTGCGTTCCTCGTCACGTTAGACCCGGTCCCGGCGGGCGTGCCTCCATGGCGCTCCGGCGTGTCGTGGGTAGATTCGACACCGAGCCGCGGCCCGGGTGGGACCGCGGGCCGCAGACCGACAGCAGAGGCTTGACGCACCACCGAGGAGCACCGATCGACACCGCCTACAACGCCGCACACCTCCTGGTTCTCGAGGGCCTCGAGGCGGTCCGCAAGCGGCCCGGCATGTACATCGGCTCCACCGACACCCGGGGGCTCATGCAGTGCCTCTGGGAGATCATCGACAACGGCGTGGACGAGGCCCTGGCGGGTGCCGCACATCACGTCGAGGTGACCCTGCACCCCGACGACTCCGTCGAGGTCCACGACGACGGCCGCGGGATCCCCACTGACAAGGAGCCCCGGACCGGGCTGCCCGGCGTCGAGGTGGTCGCGACCAAGCTGCACGCCGGCGGCAAGTTCGGCGGCGGCTCCTACGTCGCCACCGGTGGTCTGCACGGCGTCGGGCTCTCGGTGGTCAACGCCCTCTCGGCCCGCATGGACATCGACGTGCAGCGTTCACCGGCGGAGCAGGGGATCTCGTTCAAGCACGGCGTTCCCGGCGTCTTCGCCGGCGAGGGCCCCCAGGCGTCGTTCACCCCGAGGTCCGGACTGACCCGCAAGGGCGGCCGGGTCGCCAAGAACAGGTCCGGGACCCTGATCCGGTTCTGGCCGGACCGGCAGATCTTCACCAAGGACGCGAAGTTCGAGTTCGAGGGGCTGCTCGGCCGGGCCCAGCAGACGGCGTTCATCGTGCCCGGCTTCGAGCTGGTCATCCGCGACCTGCGCGGGCCGGAGATGCGCGAGGAGAAGTTCCGCCACGAGGGCGGCATCGCCGAGTTCGTCGACTTCCTGGCCCACGACGAGCCGGTCACCGACATCCTGCGGCTGCGCGGCACCGACACCTTCACCGAGACCGTGCCGGTCCTCGACGAGAAGGGCCACATGACGCCGCAGGAGGTCGAACGCGAGCTCGAGGTCGACATCGCGCTGCGGTGGGGCACCGGCTACGAGACCGAGCTGCGGTCCTTCGTCAACGTGATCGCCACGCCCAAGGGCGGCACCCACCTCAGTGGCTTCGAGCAGGGCATGCTCCGCACCTTCAACGACGTGATGCGCTCGGCCAAGGCGCTCAAGGTCAACGACGACGACGTCACCAAGGACGACGTGCTCGAGGGGCTGACCGCGGTCGTCACGGTGCGGCTCGCCGAGCCGCAGTTCGAGGGCCAGACCAAGGAGATCCTGGGCACGCCGCAGGTCCGGACGTCCGTGCGCAAGATCGTGGCGGCCGAGCTCAAGAAGTTCCTCACCTCGAGCAAGCGCGCCGAGAAGGCCCAGGCCAAGCTGGTCATGGAGAAGGTCGCTTCCGCGGCCAAGACCCGGATCGCGGCCCGCCAGCACCGCGAGACCCAGCGCCGCAAGAACGCCCTGGAGTCGTCGGCCCTGCCGGCCAAGCTGGCCGACTGCCGCGCCACCGACGACCGCAGCGAGCTGTTCATCGTCGAGGGCGACTCCGCACTCGGCACCGCCAAGCTGGCCCGCAACTCCGAGTTCCAGGCGCTGCTGCCGATCCGCGGCAAGATCCTCAACGTCCAGAAGGCCTCGGTCGGCGACATGCTCAAGAACGCCGAGTGCGCCTCGATCATCCAGGTCGTCGGCGCCGGGTCGGGACGGACCTTCGACATCGAGTCGGTGCGCTACAACAAGATCATCTTCATGGCCGACGCCGACTCCGACGGCGCGCACATCCGCTGCCTGCTGGCCACGCTCTTCTTCAAGTACATGCGAGAGCTCGTCGAGCAGGAGCGGGTCTACTCCGCCGTGCCGCCGCTGCACCGCATCGAGGTCTCCAACCCCAAGAAGGGGATGGACAAGTACATCTACACCTACTCCGACGACGAGCTGCAGCGGAAGCTGGCCGAGCTGACCAAGAAGGGCGTCTCGTGGAAGGAACCGGTCCAGCGCTACAAGGGGCTCGGCGAGATGGACGCCCACCAGCTGGCAGAGACCACGATGGACCCGCGCCACCGCACCCTGCGCAAGCTCACCGTCGACGACGCCGAGGCGGCCGAGCAGGTCTTCGAGCTGCTGATGGGCTCCGATGTGGCGCCGCGCAAGGAGTTCCTGGTGCAGGGCGCCTACGAGATCGACGCCGACGCCCTCGACGCGTGACGGGGATTCCCTGACAAATAGCCCGCTTCACCCATTCAGGTTCACTCCGATGGGGCATACGGTCCGGGGATGCGGACTCCTCGCCTCGCCATCGTCGTCACCGTCTCCGCCCTCGTGCTCACCGTCGGCAGCGTCGCCTCGGCCGACCCGGGCGGCGGAGGAGGTGGGCCGACCGCGGGCCCGGCCGCCGCCGAGAAGCTCGACAGCGGGCTGAAGATCCTGGCGAGTGCAGCCGCCCAGGGCAAGCCCGTCACCTCGTCCACCAGCGCGACGACGGGTGTCCCCGGCGTCCGGATGCTCAGCATGGCCCGCGTCCAGGACGGCCAGGTGCTCGTGAGCGTTCACGTGAACGGCTCCGCGTCGGCGGCGGCGGTCGAGCTGACCGGCGTCGGCATGCAGGTCAACAACACCAGCAACGATGGTCGCGACCCGACGGTGGCCGGCTGGCTTCCCGCCGATGCGCTGGTCGAGGCCGCCGGCCTCGAGAGTGTCCGCTCGATCCAGCCTGCGCGCGGGATGGCCGACGCCGCCGACGCGCCCGGGGGCACCGACACCGGCAGCGTCCTGTCGCAGGGCGACGCCGCCATCCACGGGCCGCAGGCCCGGGCGCTCGGCACAACCGGTGCGGGCGTGAAGGTCGGTGTCATCTCGGACTCGATCAACCGCGGAAACGGCACCAACAACGGCATCGCCACCAGCGTGGGCACCGGCGACCTGCCGGCCGGCACGACCACGCTGCTCGACGACCCGACCGGCGCCGACGAGGGTCGCGCCATGGCCGAGATCATCTACGACGAGGCCCCCGGCGTGACCGACATCGTTTTCTCCAGCGGGACGGCCTCCGACGCCGCCGGCAAGGCGACCAGCATCAACAACCTCGTGGCCGCGGGCGCGAAGGTGATCGCCGACGACATCTTCTTCCCCGACGAGCCGATGTTCCAGGACGGCGTCGTCGCCCAGGCGGTGGACGCCGCCAGGGCGGCCGGCGTGGTCTACCTCGCCTCGGCCGGCAACCGGGCCCGCCAGAGCTGGGAGGGCACCTACACCGGCACCACGGACAACGACTTCGACCCCGGAGCCGGCGTGGACACCGTGCAGACGATCGGCACGTTCACCAACAGGTCTCCGTTCCTGTCGCTGCAGTGGGCGGAGCCCTGGGGCGCCGCGACGACCGACTTGGCCATCGACGTCTACATCGACGGCGCCAAGGTGGGCACGGTGGACGACAACGACCTGGTGACCAAGATCCCGCTGGAGATCTTCCAGATCGGCATCTCGGGCACGCACACGCTGGGCATCGGGATCCGCCGGGTCGGCGGAACCGGCACGCCGTTGATGAAGTACATCGTCGGCGGCACCCCGGTCTTCACCGTCGCGGAGCACCCGACCAACTCCAACGCGATCAACCCGGACGCCGCCTCGGCCAACGGCTCGCTCGCGGTCGCGGCCAGCAACTTCGCCACGCCCAGCACCCCGGAGACGTTCAGCTCGCGCGGGCCCGCAATCACCCGCAGGTTCGACAAGTTCGGGAACGCCTTGGCATCGCCCGAGACGCGGACCAAGCCACAGCTCGGTGGACCCGATGGCGTCAGCACGACCCTGCCCGCCGGCAGCGGACTGAACCCCTTCTTCGGCACGAGCGCCTCGACGCCTGCCGTCGCGGCTGTCGCGGTGCTTCTGCGCGCGGCCAACCCGGCGCTCTCCGTCGACGCCGTGCGAGGCATCCTCACTGACACCCGCTACGCGCTGGACTGTACGGCGACCGCGGGGCAGCCTGACGGCGACTGCGGGTCCGGCTTCATTCAGGCCGACCGGATGATCCCGGCGACGCACGACACCTCGGGACCGACGATCAGCTCGTCGGTCGCCCCGGCGCCTGGGCCGAAGGGGTGGTTCGGCGGCGACGTGACCGTCACCTGGTCGGCCACCGACCCCGACTCTCCGGTGTACGCATCGACCGGCTGCGGCGCGACGAGGCTCACTGCCTCGGGAACAGCAACGTGCTCGGCGACGAGCGTGGGGGGCACGACCACGAAGTCGGTGAGCGTGAAGATCGACAGGTCGGCACCGACCAAGCTCAAGGCCAAGGGGCTCAAGAAGCTCTACAAGCACGGCACCAAGCCGGACAAGAAGAAGATCAAGTGCAAGGCGAAGGACAAGCAGTCCGGCATCGCCAAGTGCAAGATCAAGGGGCTGAAGGCATCGCCCGGCACGCACAAGGCGACGGTGATCGCCACCAACGGCGCCGGCCTGGTCACCAAGAAGACCTTCAAGTACACGATCCTCTGACGGCCTGGCCCCGCACTCACTCCTGTGGGTGCGCGGCCAGCCAGCGGGTGACGGGCACCGGCCGGTCCTGGTCGTACCCGACCGGCAAGCGCACGTCGCCACGGCTGGTCAGGTAGTAGACGTCCCAGTGGTAATAGCCGTAGAAGGCGCGCGGCCGGCGTTCCATCACCTGCCCCAGGAGGGTGATGGCTCGGACGTAGTGACGCGAGTTGTTGTAGCGGTAGAGCGCGGCGTCCAGCCCGCCGGGCCGGGCGCCGCCGTCGTGGGCGAGGTAGCGGGCCGCGGCCATGATCGCGTCGGCCGGGTCGTCGATGTCGCCCCGGCCCCACCTGGCCCAGGTCGAGGGCAGGAACTGCATCGGCCCCCGGGCGCCGGCGGTCGACGTGCCCCGGATCCGGCCCATCCCGGTCTCGACCAGGTTGACGGCGGCGAGGTACTCCCACTCGATGCCGTAGGCCCGCTCGGCGCGCTGGTAGTAGCGGAGCAGCCGCTCGGCCGGCGCGGGCCGCACGATCCGCCATGCCGGCAGCGTGTCCGACAGCACGACGTGCATCGCCCGGAGCTCCCGCCGGGCCTCGAGGTTGGACCGGACCACGCCGCGCACGGAGGGCGGCACGGCGGCCAGCACCGCAGCGTCCCATTCCGGGTGGTCCCCGAGCGCCCGATAGGCGAGCTGCTGCTGGCGGGCGGCCCGGACCAGCTCGCGTGCCGGGGTGGTCCGGTGCGAGATGGCCCGGTCCGCCGCGACGAGCCGTCGGGCGGCCTCGGCGGCCGTCGTGGGGCGAGCCACGCCTGCGGTCGGGTCCGGTGTGCTGTCGTCGGCCGGCGGTGCGGCCTCGTCGGTGGCCTCACCGGTGGCCTCGGACGACGAGGGAGCGCTCGGTTCCGGCCCGGCGTCGTGGTCAGTGCCGCTGCAGCCGGTCAGCGCGGTGGCCGCCACCAGGGCGCCCGTGGCGGCCACCCGCGTCAGGCTCAGTCCGGCCGGCCGGGCGGTTCCCACCCGGTCAGCGTAGGCACGCGGCGGCCGTCAGGAGCCTTCCTGGACGGGGTGCACCTCGTCGGCGACGAGGCCGTGCGCCAGCCGGTGCACCGTGTTGGCGGCGTCGGGGTCCGGTGCCTCGACGAGGCACCAGATCTTGCCCTGGGCCTCGTCGACCCAGTAGCGGAGGTAGGTGACGTCGTGGTCGCCCTGGACCTCGAGGTCGGCGGCGTGGGCCTTGGCGACGTCGTCCATGGTGACGGGGCCGTCGAGGTGGTGGACATCCATGTAGAGCGGCATGGCCGGTCTCCCTTCGTTGCGGTGCGGACCCCGCGAAGGTAGGTCTCCGGCCGGTCCGGACGGATCGGAGCGGCTCCCTATGTTGCGGCGACCGGCTCCCCACTTTGCGGGTCCTGCGCGGGGAGCAGGCCGAGTCGGCGGGCCTTCGTGACGGCCTCGTGCCGGTTCGCCACGCCGAGCTTGGCCAGCACAGAGGAGACGTGGTGGTCGACGGTCTTGGCCGAGATCACCAGGCG
>NZ_DASUFR010000181.1:0-23104 GCF_036274455.1 Nocardioides sp.
CCGCGGTGAACGTCGCCAAGATGTCGATCCTGGCCGAGCCGCTCTACCCCAGCGACTACCAGTTCCTCCACGACTCGAGGTTCCTGCTCGACATGGTCGCGCCCGTGGCGGTCGTCGAGGCCGTGGCCGGGCTGGTCGTCCTCGCCGTGGCCACCGTCGTCGCCTCCCGGGTGATGGGCCGGCGCCACCCGCGGATCCGCCGCGCCGACCACCCCCGTGGCTGGGCCGTCCTGGTCGGCACCCGGGTGGTCGGGATCGTCGTACTCACGCTGCTGCTGTCCAGCGCGCTCCAGTTCAACGACCCGGGGAACCCCTGGCGCAGGCTCTACGAGCGCCACGGCGCCATCTGGGAGCCGTTCTCGCAGCAGATGAACTACCGCACCAACGGCTTCGTCGGCGGCGCCCTCTACAACATGCCGAGCGACCCGATGCCGGTCCCGGCCGGCTACAGCGCCGAAACCATGGCCGCGATCGCCCAGAAGTACGCCGCCCGCGCCGACGCCCGCAACGCCGGCCTCACCGCGGGCGCGCTGGACGACGTCAACGTCGTGCTCGTGCTGAGTGAGGCGTTCGCCGACTTCTCCCGGCTGAAGGGGGTGAGCCTCGACCACGACACGATGGCGTTGACCCGCCGGACGATCGCCGACTCCTGGGGCGGCAGCACCCTGGCGAACTTCTACGGCACCGGCACCTCGTCGATGGAGTTCGAGGCGCTCACCGGCCAGTCCCTGGGCCTGTTCAACCCGCAGGTCAGCGCGCCGTACCAGAACTTCATGAGCGGCATGAAGAGCTACCCCTCCGCGGTGGGGTGGTTCACCGACCATGGTCACCAGGCGATCGCGGTGCACCCCTACCACGCCACCTTCTACCGGCGGAACACCGTCTACCCGATGCTCGGGTTCAAGGACTTCGTCTCCGAGGACACCATCGCCGAGAAGCAGAAGCTCGAGAACAGCAACTACATCTCCGACCAGTCCGCCTTCGACGAGGTCGAGCGGGAGATCAAGGACCACGACCAGCCGCTCCTGGTGAACCTCGTGACGATGCAGAACCACGTGCCGACGCTGGACTGGTACGACGACCCGGTGCCGGTCGAGGCGCCCGGCAGCGCCGAGGCCCTCAAGGGGATGGGGGGCTACGCGCGCGGCCAGGAGTACACCGACAAGGCCCTGCAGCGGTTCCTCGGCGACCTGGAGGCCGGCGGCGAGCCGACCGTGGTCGTCTTCTACGGCGACCACTACCCCGCGACGCTGTCCGACGAGGTGCTCGCCGCGAACCCGGGGCTCGACCACCTCCAGACGCCGATGTTCATCTGGTCCAGCGAGGGCCAGCAGCCCAGGGCGCTGCCGGTCACCAGCCCGACCGCGTTCCTGCCCTACGTCTTCGACCTCGTCGGAGAGCCGCTGCCGCCGTACTACGAGCTGCTCTCCGAGGTGGCCCAGAAGATCGGGGCGGTCGGCGAGGGCACGATCGTCGCGCCCGACGGCGAAGCGGTGACCGAGGCGGACCTCACGCCGGCCCAGCAGCGGCTGCTCCACGACTACCGGCTGGTGCAGTACGACTTCTCGATCGGCAAGAGGTACGCCGTCGGGCCGATGTACTACCCGATGGGTGACTCCTGACCCGGTCAGCCCGAACGGGTGAGGGCCGCCGGGGAGACCACGCGAGCGCCGGCCCGGCGAACGTCGGCGACGATCTCGCGGTCCTCGGTGACGACGACCACCACCCGGCCGGCGGGCTCTGCTGCGACGAGCTGGCGGATCACGTCGTCGGCGATCACCCCGCTGGGGCTGAACAGCACCTTGACCCCACGCGGTGAGGCGACGACCGGTCGGCTGTCGGTGGCGGCCGCGTCGAAGACCACCGTCGTCTCGGCGCCGGTGCGCGCCACCAGCGCCGACATCAGCGCGAGCAGCCGGCTGCGCTGCGTCTCGAGGCTGTGGGTGGGCCACGTCGACTTGGTGACGTTGTAGCCGTCGACGATCAGCCGGGCCTTCGGCAGCGCGAGATACTGCTCCAGCAGCGCCGGGCTGCTCGGTGCCATGGAGCCGGTCGAGGTCGGCTCCCGCGTGCCCTCGGCGGCCTCCGCGGCGAGCTCCGCCTCGACCCGGTCGCCGGGGTTGCCGGTCACGGTCGGCAGCCCCAGCTCGCGGCGCAGCCCCACGGCGGCGTCGTTCAGCGCCTCGAGCAGGAGCCGGGCCCGGACCGTGACGTCGTCGCGGTCGCTGCGGGCCTGCCGGCGCTGCTCCCCCGCCTGCTCCTCCAGCTTCGCGACCTGGGTCCGCAGCTGGCGCAGCTCACGCTCGAGCCGGGCGACGCTCTCCTCGGCGCGCTCGCGGGCCGCCTCGGCCTCCGCCCGGGCGGCCCGCTCCTTGGTGCGGGTCTCTCCCAGCGTGCGCCGCAGGGTCGACACCTCGGCCTTGAGCGCCTCGAGTGCCTCCTTGTGGCTGCGGCGCTGGTCGCGCAGCGCCTGCTCGGCGGCCTCGGCGCGCTCCCGGAGCTTCCGCTCGCGCTGCTCGTGCTGGGCGTCGACGGACTTCCGCGGCGTCGGCTCCGCCGCGCGGCGTACGGCGTCCTCCCAGCCCTCCGGGCGCTCCAGCCAGGCCAGGGCGGCCACGTCCAGAGCGTCCCCGTTGGCGCGGGTCCGCGCCTGGACCCCGACCCGGCCGCGCAGCTCCTCGTCCCGCTCGAGCTCGGTCATGATCGCGGTCGCCCCGAGCCGCGCCCGCCTCGCCGGCGCGAAGCCGGCGACCTGCTTGAGCGCGGCCGGCAGCGGGGTCACGTCGCCGAGGCTCGCCGCGACCAGCGACACCAGTCGCGCGCGCACCGCCTCGGGAAGGTCCATGTATCAACGGTCTCATCCCGGCGGTGACGGGATCGACAGCTTTGGCTCCGGCGCATGCCCCGACATCAGGCCGGGAGCGAGCGCAGGCGGGCGAGCGCAGCGAGCGCTCCCCGCGATCGGCCCCGATGGCCATGGCGACTGCGAAGCCCGCGAGCGCCAGCGAGCGTCGCCATGGACTCGGGGTCGAAGCTCGCGGGGGTGAAGCTACGTCTCCACGACGTAGACCAGGATCATCGGCCGCCGCCGGTGCACCCGGTTGACCTGCGAGCCGATCGAGCGGCGGATGATCCGGCGCAGCTCGTCGGGGTCGACGGGCTCGGAGTGCGGGGTGTTGGTGATGTCGTCGGCCACCCGCTGCCGGATGTCGTCGAGCGGCTCGTCCTCGTCGGCGAAGCCGCGCGCCGAGATCTCCGGCCCGGCCACCACCCGGCCGGTCCGCGACTCCACGACGACCACCGCCGAGATGAACCCCTCCTCGCCGAGGATCAGCCGGTCGCGCAGGCTCTCCTCACCGACGTCGCCGACGCCGCCGCCGTCGACATAGGTGAAGCCGGCGGGCACCTGCCCCACCACCGACGCCTTGCCGTCACCGAGGTCGACGACGACGCCGTCGCGGGCGATGATGATCCGGTCCTGTGGTACGCCGGTGCGCATGGCCAGCTTGGCGTGGGCGCGCAGGTGCCGGCCCTCGCCGTGCACGGGCATGAAGTTGCGCGGCCGCAGGGCGGTCAGCACCGCGGTGAGCTCGCCCGCGGCGGCATGGCCGCTGACGTGGATCGGCGCCTGCTGACGGGTGATCACGTCCACGCCGGCGTACGCCATCCGGTCGATGAGCCGGTAGACGGCGCTCTCGTTGCCGGGGATCAGGGAGCTTGCGAAGATCACCGTGTCGCCCTCCATGAGGGCGAAGTCCCGGTGCTGGCCGGTGACCATCCGCGACAGCGCGGCGCCGGGCTCGCCCTGCGAGCCGGTGCACAGCACGAGCATCCGGTCCGCGGGGAGCTTGTCGACGTCGTCGACCGAGAGCACCAGCCCCGGGGGGACCGAGAGGTAGCCGAGCTCCTCGGCGATCCGGACGTTGCGGACCATCGAGCGCCCGACCACGGCCACGTGCCGCTCGCTGTTGCGGGCGGTGTTGAGGACCTGCTGGATGCGGTGCACGTGGCTCGAGGTGCACACCACGAAGACCCGGCCGGACGCCTCGCCGACCACCCGGTCGAGCACCGGCCCGATGTCCCGCTCGGTGGTCACGAAGCCCGGGACGTCGGCGTTGGTGGAGTCGCTGAGCAGCAGGTCCACGCCACGCTCGCCGAACCGGTAGAACGACGCCATGTCCGTCAGCCGGTTGTCGAGCGGGGTGAGGTCGGCCTTGAAGTCGCCGGTGTGGAACAGCGTCCCGGCCGAGGTGGTGACCGCGACGGCCAGCGCGTCGGGGATCGAGTGGTTGACCGCGACGAACTCGCAGGTGAACGGGCCGAACGTCACGGTCTGCCCGCTGCGCACCTCGTGCATCGTCGAGTCGAGCCGTCGCTCGGTGAGCTTGGCGTCGAGCAGGCCCAGGGTGAACCTCGAACCCACCAGCGGCGCCCGCAGCCCGGCCTCGAGGAGGTAGGGCACGCCGCCGATGTGGTCCTCGTGGCCGTGGGTGAGCAGCACCGCCTCGACGTCGTCCCACCGGCCGTGCAGGTGGCTGAAGTCCGGCAGCACCAGGTCGACGCCCGGCTGGTGCTCCTCGGGGAACAGCACACCGCAGTCGATGACCAGGAGCCTGCCCTCGTGCTCGAGCACCGCCATGTTGCGGCCGATCTCGCCGACCCCGCCGAGGGGGATCACCCGCAGGAACCCCGGAGGCAGGGGCGGCGGCTCTTCGTCGAACGGCGGCACGACTCGACCCTACCCACGTTCGATCGCCCGGCGCGGCCTGCCACCAACTGTCGGTGCCCGGACCTACCGTCGCAAGCGTGAGCACGACGGTCACATCGCGATGGGAGAGCCAGCGCAGCTTCGACGAGCTGGGCCGCCCCCTCCGCGACATCACCTTCACCGTCGTCGACCTCGAGACCACCGGCGGTTCCCCGCACGACGGCTGCATGGTCACCGAGATCGGTGCGGTCAAGGTCCGCGGCGGCGAGGTGCTCGGCGAGTTCCAGACCCTGGTCAACCCGCACACCGAGATCCCGCCGTTCATCGCGGTGCTCACCGGCATCAGCAACGCCATGGTGGCTGACGCCCCGCCGATCGAGTCCGCGCTGCCGGCGTTCCTCGAGTTCGCGACCGGCACCGTCCTCGTGGCCCACAACGCGCCGTTCGACGTCGGCTTCCTCAAGCACTTCAACGAGCTCCAGGGCCGGGCCTGGCCGGGGTTCGAGGTCGTCGACACCGCCAAGCTGGCCCGCCGGGTCATCACCCGCGACGACGCCCCCAACTGCAAGCTGTCGTCGCTGGCCCGGGTCTTCCGCTCCGGGACGACGCCCAACCACCGGGCGCTCGAGGACGCCCGGGCCACCGTCGACGTGCTGCACGGGCTGATGGAGCGGCTGGGCGGGCTCGGCGTGCACACGCTCGAGGAGCTCCAGACGTTCTCGGCGCGGGTCTCGACCGCGCAGCGCCGCAAGCGCCACCTCGCCGAGGCCCTACCGCACTCCCCCGGCGTCTACCTGTTCTGCGACGACGCCAGCCGGGTCCTCTACGTCGGCACCTCACGCGACCTGCGCACTCGGGTGCGCTCCTACTTCACCGCGTCCGAGACGCGGTCCCGGATGGGCGAGATGGTGGGGTTGGCCTCGACGGTCCGCGGCATCGTCTGCAGCACCACCCTCGAGGCGCAGGTGCGCGAGCTGCGGCTGATCGCCGAGCACAAGCCGCGCTACAACCGCCGCTCGCGGTTCCCCGAGCGGATGCACTTCATCAAGCTGACGCGCGAGCCGTGGCCCCGGCTGTCCCTGGTGACCCGGGTGCTCGACGACGACGCCGACTACCTCGGCCCGTTCTCCTCCCGCAAGGGCGCGGAGAAGTGCCTGGCAGCGCTGCACGACACCTTCCCGGTGCGCCAGTGCAGCGACCGGTTCGGCAAGGTGCCCTCGCGCAGCCCCTGCGTGCTGGCCGAGCTCGGCCGCTGCCTCTCGCCCTGCGACGGGAGCGTCGACCAGACGACCTACGCCGCCGTCGTGCGGCTGCTCCAGGACACGCTGCTGCGCCGGCCCGACGAGGTGGTCGAGGCGATCAACCGGCGCATGGAGCAGCTCTCCTCCGACGAGCGGTTCGAGGAGGCCGGTGTCCACCGCGACCGGCTGGCGGCGTTCGTGCGGGCCGCGGCGCGCACCCAGCGGCTCACCGCTCTGTCGCGGTGCCCCGAGATCGTGGCGACCCGTCGCGAGGCCGACCCGGCCGGGGGCGGCCGCTGGGAGGTCCACGTCGTTCGCCACGGCCGGCTGGCCGCGGCCGGGGTGATCCCGCCCGGGGCCGACGCCCATCAATACCTCGCCGAGCTGCGCCTCTCGGCCGAGACGGTCGGCGACGCTCCCGGCCCGGTGCCGGCCGCCAGCGCCGAGGAGTCGGAGAAGGTGCTGCGCTGGCTGGAGTCCGACGGCGTCCGGCTCGTCGACGTCGAGGGCGAGTGGGCGTGCCCGGTGGCGGGCGCCGGCCGGCACCTCGCCGTCCACGAGGCGGTGGCGGAGTCGCGGCGTTCGCTGGTCCCGTTCGCCGACCGCCGCGACCTCGCGACCGTCCACCAGCCCGCGCGATAGTTTGGGCGCCGTGATCACCGCCATCGTCTTCGTCAAGGCCGACGTGGCCCGGATCCCCGAGGTCGGCGAGACGATCGCCGAGCTCGACGGGGTCAGCGAGGTCTACTCCGTGACCGGCAAGATCGACCTGATCGTGCTGGTCCGGGTCAGGGCCCACGAAGACGTCGCGGACGTCGTGGCCGACCGGCTCAACAAGGTGCCCGGGGTCCTCTCCACCGAGACCCACATCGCCTTCCGCGCCTACTCGCGCCACGACCTGGAGGCGGCGTTCTCGCTCGGTCTGGAGTGAGGAGCCTCCTGTCGAGCCGAAACAGTCGGCCCTTCAGTCAGGAGACCTAGTCCGTTCGGGCCATAGGGTCCCTCGTTTCCCCGCGGCGGGCGGCGGTCCAGACCTAGCGTTTGGGGGTCGTCCGTCCCCCTCGAGGAGCCCCCATGCCGGTACGTCGTCTGCGCGCCCGTGCGTTGCTCAGCACCATCGCGTGCCTGGCACTCGCCGCCGGGCTCAGCCAGGTCACCACAGGGCCGGCCTCGGCCGCGCCCGCCGTCCCGACCAACCTGACGAGCGACGGCGCCGCGATCCCGACCCTGAGCTGGGACCGGGTCGACTCTGCGACCAAGTACGTCGTCCAGGGCTCGGAGAACTCCTCGTTCTCGCCCACGATCTTCAACGTCCAGACCGTCAACAACAGCTACGTCCCGGTCCGGGTGCTCAAGGAGGGGACTCTCTACTGGCGCGTGCAGGCGGTCGACGGCAGCGGCTCCAGCGCGTTCGCCGAGGCAAACGTTCCGGTCGGCACGCTCGTGCCTCCCACCGGACTGGCGATCACGCCCAGCACGGGACCGAAGATCCTGCCCCCGGCGGCGCCGCCGGTCATCCACTGGGACGCGGTCCAGGGCGCGACCAGCTACGACGTCGAGGTCGACGCCGAGGGCGACGGCGTCGGCGGCACGGTGAAGACCGGCATCAAGACCACGACGTACGTCTGGCCGGACCCGCAGGGCGTCGGCGAGCAGACCCTGCCCGAGAACTTCTTCGCCAGGGTGCGCGCACACTTCGCCAACAACCTCCAGACCGACTGGACCGACTACGTGTCGTACGACGTGAACCAGCTCGACCCGGTCACCGCGGCCAGCTGCCAACCCGGCGAGATCTGCGCCCCCGACCCGAACAGCGCCCCTGGCGTCCGGCCGTCCGTGTCGGTCCACGACGTGGTGTTCAGCTGGGACCCGGTCAAGGGTGCGAAGCAGTACGAGATCTGGGTCGCGCGGGACCACGACTTCAACAACCAGGTCGAGAAGAAGACGGTGGTGGGGACGCGCTACTCGCCGACCACCACCTACGACAACGGCAGCTACTTCTGGAAGGTGCGGCCGATCAACGCGGCGGGCCAGCCCGCGCCGTGGCCGACCGAGCCGAGCCAGTTCACCCGCGTCTGGCCGGACAAGCCGGCGGCGGTCTGGCCGCCGGACTCGACCACACCGGTGGGTGACGACTTCTACTACCAGTGGACGCCGGTGCCGCACGCGTCGAAGTACCAGCTCGACGTGGGCACCGACCCCAACTTCACGCCGAACACCTACGACAGCTGCTTCACCGCCCAGACGACCTACACCGCCGGCTACAAGGGCCTGGACAAGTGCATGCCCAACCAGGGCCAGCTGACCTACTGGCGGGTCCGGGCCATCGACGACCCGCTGGGCGTCGAGGGCATCTACTCCGACGCCAACGCCGCGATGCCGGACAACCAGGCCTACAAGGTCGTCTACAGCTCCGGGGTGGTCAACCGGTTGAGCCCCGCCAACGGCGACCTGAACGTGGCGGTGCCCACGTTCCGCTGGTCGCCGAGCCAGGACGCCCAGCGGTACGAGGTTGATGTGTACGACAAGAACGGGAACCACGCCGACGGCGTGACCACGTCCGCGCTGTCGTGGACGCCCGAGGACACGCTCGACCCGGCCGAAGGACCCTTCTCGTGGAGCGTCGCGGCCATCGACGCCGACGGCCACCCCTCGCCGGTCAACACCAGCTGGACGTTCAACGTCGGTGCCCCGCCGGCCAGTGGACCGGTGCCCGTCCCGACCACGGCCACCGAGCAGGTGACCTCGCGGTTCCCGCAGCTCAGCTGGACCCCGGTCACCGGCGCGTCCTACTACAGGCTGCGCGTCTCGGAGACCCCCGGCTTCACCCTGCCCGAGAGCACCACCAACGTGCTCGGCCGCCGGCTCGAGAACCCGAGTGTGACCGACGACGGGAGCTACTTCCTGCGTCCCGGCACCTACACGTGGTGGATCGACGCCTTCGACGTCGACGACCACCTCCTGATCTCCGGTCCGGCCGCCACGTTCGCGATCACCGCGCCGGACGTGGTCGGTGGCCGTGGCCTGGCGCTGGACGGCCGAGCGGTCGACGCGCACACCTGGTGCGCCGCACAGCTGGCCAACGGGGGCGCCCTCTGCGACAACGTGCCCGCCACGCCGGTCCTCGACTGGGACCCGGTGCCGGGTGCCGGCGGCTACCTCGTCTACCTCGCCGAGGACAACGCATTCACCAACCGCGTCCAGGACCCCTACGCCGTCACCGAGAACTCCCGGTGGACGCCCACGACGGCGGAGCTGACCGCGCTCGCAGACAACCAGGCCAACCAGTCCTACTACTGGTTCGTGCGCCCGTGCGCCGCCGTCCGCCCCCTCATCAACTGCGGACCCGACCCGGTCAGCCAGCCCGGGGCGGCGACGAACGCCTTCAAGAAGCTGTCGCCGAAGGTGGTGCAGACCGCGCCGGTCGACCAGTCCACCCAGGCCGGCACGCTGGTCACCTTCAGCTGGCAGGACTACCGCACCACCAACGCGGGCGTGACCTACGCCGGCGGAGACGCCGCCTCGCACCAGTCGGCGCAGCGCTACCGGCTCCAGGTCTCGCAGTCGGCGACGATCAGCGACGCCAACGCCATCGACGACGTCACCGTGGACCAGACGACCTACACCGCCTTCGGCAGCACCTACCCCGAGGGCGACCTGTGGTGGCGGGTCCAGGCAATCGACGCCAAGGGCAACCGGCTGGCCTGGTCGGACACCCGCAAGTTCACGAAGCAGACACCCGCAACGGTCCTCAACCCGACCGACGGCGTGGTCGATCCGGGCGCCTTCCCGGCCTACAACAGCCATGTGAGCTCCGGTGAGTTCCCCTTCCGCTGGACCTCGAACGACTACGACGTGACGTGGAAGCTCGAGGTCTACAAGGACGACGACGTCACGCTGTCCGCCGGCAAGCGCGTGCTGCAGACCACGGTGAAGCAGGCCGCGTTCGTGCCGCCGGCCTCACTGCCGCCCTCGACGCTGCCCTACCGCTGGCGGATCATGCGCTACGACGCCACCGGCAGCGAGAACCGCGGCCGCTGGTCCGGCCTGGGCCGCTTCTGGGTGGACCCGGCACCGGTCAACCTGGACAGCCCGGCCAGCGGGTCGCTCCTGCCGCCCAACGGGGTCCTGCTGAAGTGGCACCCGTACGCCGCGGGCGGGCTGCAGGCGACGAGCTACTCGGTGGACATCCGCAACGCGAGCAACCAGAGCGTGGGCTCGGTGTCCTCCACTGCGGCCAACGCGTGGGCGCCGACCGTGAACTACCCCGACGGCACCTACACCTGGGTGGTCACCGCGTTCGACGCGAGCGGCAACACGATGGGAACCAGCCCGGCGTGGACCTTCCAGGTCGACACCGCCCTCAACGCCGACGCACAGGCGGTCCAGATCCAGGCCCCGGACGGCACCGAGGTGGGCAAGACGCTCACGAGCACGCCGCCGACGTGGAACCACCCGGGCGTCCAGGACCACTACCAGTGGCAGCGGAACGGCTCGAACATCAGCGGTGCCACGTCACCGACGTACACGACGACCGCGGCGGACGCGGGGAAGTCGATCACGCTCAAGGACACCGGCACGCTGCCGGGGTACGCCGACGGTGTGAGCACGTCCAACGCCATCACGGTGACGCTCGGAGCCGCACCGGCAGCGACGGTGCTGCCGACCATCTCCGGCGTACCGAACGCCAAGGAGACGCTCACCGCGACCCCCGGCACCTGGCCCGGCTCGCCGAAGTTCACCTACCAGTGGTTCGTGAACGGCTCCGCGGTCGCCAACCAGACCAAGAGCACCTACGTGGTGCGCACGCGTGATGCCGGCCTGCCGGTCTACGTGCGCGTGACCGCGACCCAGGACGGTCTGAACCCCGGCGTCGCGCAGAGCGCGGCCCTGGCCATCAACAAGCTGACCTCCGAGACCACCGCGACGGTGGCGAAGAAGAAGATCACCCAGCGCCAGCGGGCGGTGCTCACCGTGAACGTCGCGCTGATCGACTTCGGGGTCACGCTCGGACAGGTCCAGGTCAAGGACGGTTCCAAGGTCATCGCGGTGGCCGGCCTGCAGACCGGCAGCGGCGGCAAGCTCGTCCTGCGCCTGAAGAAGCTCAAGAAGGGCAAGCACAAGCTGACCGTGACCTACCTGGGTAGCGTGTCGACCCTCCCGTCGACCGCGCGCACTGTCACCGTCAAGGTCATCAAGCCGAAGAAGAAGTAGCCAGGATGTGAGCACCGTGCAGGAGGTCCGCTCCTCGACCCCGGCGGACCCCCACGACGTGGTGGTCGACCAGGCGGTGGCCGGCGGCGTACGCCGCCGGTCCCCCGTCCGGACCGTGCTGCCCGTCGTGCTCATGGCCGGCGTCTACCTCGCGGTGGCCCGGATCGCGTCGTTCCCGCTGCACAACTACGACACCTACTTCCACCTGCGCTTCGGCCACGAGTTCCTGACCGGGCAGTGGTCACTGCGCCACCCGGGCTCGGTCTCGACGTTCGCCACCGCGGACTGGGTGCCGACCCAGTGGCTGCCGCAGGTCGTGATGGCGCAGGTGGAGGAGTGGTTCGGCCTGGCCGGGGTGGCCTGGCTGTGCGGGCTGCTGTTCCTGAGCCTGGCCATGACGGTCTACTGGGCCTGCCGCCGGGAGGCCGAGCCGCTGGTGGCGGTGCTGCTGGTCTTCCTGACCATCGCGGCCTGCACGCCGGGCATGTCGATGCGGCCTCAGCAGGTCAGCTACATCCTGGTCACCGTCACGACCGCGGCCTGGCTGCAGGCGCGCCGGACCGGCCGGGCGCCGTGGCTGCTGGTGCCCATCACGTGGGTGTGGACCATGTGCCACGGCATGTGGCCGGTGGGCATCGCGATCGGCCTGGTGGCCGTCGCAGGGCTGGCGCTCGACCGCAAGCACCCCCGAGGCACGCTGCTGCGGATGCTCGCGGTGCCGGTGCTCTCCGGAGTCGTCTCGCTGCTCACCCCGGTCGGGCCGGGGCTGTTCGCGGCGGTCCTGCAGGTCAACTCGCGGGGCAAGTACTTCTACGAGTGGGGTCCTCCGGACTTCACGAGGTTCTACATGGTCATCCTGCTCGGCATCCTGGCGCTCGCGGTCGGCCCGCGGCTGCGCCGCGCGGAGCGGGTCCCGTGGTTCGACCTGGCCCTGATCGGCCTGGCCGTGCTGTGGGCGGTCTACTCGCTGCGCACCGTGCCGGTCTCGGCCTGCATGGCGGCCCCGCTGGCCGCGGCTGCGCTGCAGCCCTCGCTCGGCGCGCCCCCCCGGATCCGCCGGACCGAGGTGGCCCTCGTCGTGGGCGGCTGGGCCGTCGCCCTCGCCGGGCTGGCCCTGGTGGTCCCGCACACGGCCGACCAACCCCGGGAGACGGCGTCCTGGGTCGACGCCACGATCGGCGGACTCCCGCCGGGGACGGTGGTCCTCGACGACAGCGCCTACGGCGGCTACCTGATGTGGCGCTTCCCGCAGCTCGACGTAGTGATGCACGGCTACGGCGACCTCTACACCGACGACGAGCTGGCGCGGAACGCCGACATCGACGAGGTCAAGAGCGGGTGGGTCGGCCTGGTCAAGGAGATCCACCCCGACTACGCCATCCTCGAGCCCCGCTCGACCCTCGCCTACAACCTGCGCTCGGTCGAGGGGTGGACGGTCGTGGAGTCCGGCGACGACCTGGAGCTGCTCGCGCCGCCGCCGGGCTGGTACGACTCCTAGCCGGCGCTGGCCGCGACCCAGCGCTCCAGGGTCGCCTTGGCGGCGCCGGAGTCGATCGCCTCGCGGGCCCTGGCCACTCCGGCGTCAAGGGCCTCGTCGAGCGGCGCCCCGGGTGCGTCGTAGACCGCCAGGGCGGCCCCCGCGTTGAGCACCACCGCGTCCCGAACCGGTCCCGGCCGGCCCTCGAGGAGCCGGCGTACGACGTCGGCGTTGTGGGCCGCGTCGCCGCCCCGCAGGTCCTCGGTCGTGGCCGGGGCCAGGCCGTGTGCGGCCGGGTCGATCGTCGCGGTGCGCACGGCGCCCCCGCTGACCACCCACACCGAGGACGTCGTGGTCGTGGTGAGTTCGTCGAGCCCGTCGTCGCCCCGGAACACCCAGGCGTCCGCGCCCCGGTCGGCGAACACCCCCGCCATCACCGGCGCCATCCGCGGGTCGGCGCATCCGACGGCGTTGGCCGCGGGCCGGGTCGGGTTGGCCAGCGGGCCGAGGAAGTTGAACGTCGTGCCGATGCCGAGCTCGCGGCGGGGCACCGCGGTGTGCCGCATCGCGGGGTTGAACGCGGCGGCGAAGAGGAAGGTGATGCCGGCCTCGTCGGCCAGCGCGGCGACCCGGTCCGGCGGCAGGTCCAGGCGTACGCCGAGCGCCTCGAGCACGTCGGCCGACCCGGACTGGGACGACGCCGAGCGGTTGCCGTGCTTGACCACGCGCGCGCCGGCGCCGGCCGCCACGATCGCGGCCATCGTCGAGATGTTCACCGACATCGACCGGTCTCCGCCGGTGCCGACCACGTCGAGCAGCCGGCCCGGGACCTCGATCGGCGTGGCCTTCTCATACATCGCCGCGACCAGGCCCGCGATCTCCTCGACGGTCTCGCCCTTGGCGCGCAGCGAGACCGCGAAGCCGGCGATCTGGGCCGGCGTCGCCTCGCCGGAGAGGATCTCCCCCATCGCCCAGCTCGTCTGGTCGGCGGAGAGGTCGGTGCGCGCGACCAGGGCGCCGAGCACCTCGGGCCAGGTGGTCATGGGCGGCGGGGCTCTCAGCCGGTGGCGGGCACCCGGGACCGGAGCAGCCCGGTCACGGCCTCGGCCAGCTGGATCGGGTCGATCGGGTGCGGGACCGCGGCGTCGGCCCGCGACCACGTGGCGAGCCAGGCGTCCTGGGGCCGTCCGGTGAGCACCAGCAGCGGCGGGCACTGGTAGATCTCGTCCTTGAGCTGCTTGGCGATGCCCATGCCGCCCGCGGGCACTGCCTCGCCGTCCAGGATCGCCAGGTCGATGCCGCCGGCGTCCATGTTCTGGATGACCACCGGCTCGGTGGCGACCTCGACGTACTCCAGCTCGGGCAGGTCGGGGTGGACCCGACGGCCCAGCGCGAGGATGACCTGCTGGCGGGTGTTGACGTCGTCGGAGTAGACGAGGACCCGCAGGTTCTTCTGGTCGGCCACGGCCCGGATGTTACCGCTCGGCAGCCTTCTCCCCTGCACGGGCGCGGGCTTCGAGAAGGTCCAGCCGCCGGTCCTCGCGCGCGGCCTCCTTCATGGAGGAGCGGACCCACTGCGCGAACAGCACGCCGAACAGCAGCAGCCCGATCAGGTCGCCCGACGACCAGAGCAGCCCGCCGGCCAGGTGCTGGTCGTCGGCCGGGTCGGGCAGCCAGCCGTAGCCGGGCTGTTGGTGCAGCGCCCGGTAGTGGTCGCCTCCGAGCAGGGTCGTCTGGCCCATGATCGTCACACCCAGGAAGGCGTGGAACGGCAGCGTCAGGACCACCAGCAGCATCCGGAACGGGTAGGCCACCCGCCCGGGCACCGGGTCGATGCCGACGATCGGCCAGAAGAACAGCGCGCCGACGACGACGAGGTGCAGGTGCATCAGCTCGTGCAGCCAGACGTGGTCGAGCGTGGCGTCGTACCAGGAGGAGAAGTAGAGCGCCCACGGCGAGACGACGTACAGCGCCAGCGTGAGCGGCGGGAACGACAGCACCCGCGCCGCCCGGGAGTGCAGCACGGCCAGCAGCCAGGCCCGGGGGGCGTGCGGGAGCGTGCGCAGCGCCAGGGTCACCGGAGCGCCCAGCGCCAGGGCCAGCGGCACCAGCATCGAGAGCACCATGTGCTGGACCATGTGCACGCTCAGGAGGGTGGTGTCGTACGCCGCCAGGCCGGACGACGTGGCCACGTAGAAGGAACCCATCCCGACCCCGACGAACATGATCGTCCGCGCCACCGGCCACGCGTCGCCCCGACGGTGCAGGGTGTGCACCCCGACCAGGTAGAGGCCGGCCGCCCAGACCGTCACGACGAGCGGCACCGGGGCCAGCTCCCACCCCGTCAGGAGGCGGCTCGGATCGAAGGGCGGCACCCCTCAAAGGTAGCGGCGACACGGGTGGCCACCCGGGGGTAGCCGTGGGGAGCCTGCGGGACATAATGACCCCGTGGCGACAGCAACGACCATCCCGGCCTCGCGCCTCCACGGGCACCACGACCGTCCGAGCATGGTCAGCGTGGGGACCATCGTCTGGCTCTCCAGCGAGCTGATGTTCTTCGCCGCGCTCTTCGCGTCCTACTTCACCATCCGGTCGGTGAGCCCTGACCTGTGGGCCCAGAACACCGAGAAGCTCAACATCCCCTTCGCCTCGGTCAACACCACGATCCTGGTGCTGTCGTCGGTGACGTGCCAGCTCGGCGTCTTCGCGGCCGAGCGGGGCCAGGTGGGCCGCACCCGGGCGATCTTCGACCCTCGGGGCTGGGGGCTGCGCGAGTGGTTCATGCTCACCTACGTCATGGGTGCGATCTTCATCGCGGGCCAGGTGACCGAGTACACCTCGCTGGTCCAGGAGGACACCACCATCTCCAGCTCGGCCTACGGCTCGATGTTCTATCTGACCACCGGGTTCCACGGCCTCCACGTGACCGGTGGCCTCATCGCGTTCCTCCTGGTGCTGGGACGGACCTATGTCGCCAGGCGCTTCACCCACGAGCAGGCGGTCAGCGCGATCGTCGTCTCCTACTACTGGCACTTCGTCGACGTGGTGTGGATCGGGCTGTTCGCGACGATCTACATCATCAAGTGATCTTCGGCCCGTGAGGACACCTGTGCGCTTCCTGAACCGCTCCGTCGGCCGCCTCTCCCGCCACCGCCGCCGCCCGGTCGCCGGGCTGCTGCTGCTCCTGCTGGGGCTGGTGCTGACCGGGAGCCTCTACGCCGCGCTCGCGCCCTCGTCGACGGCCGACTCGGCCCAGAGCGACGAGGAGCTGGTCGCGCAGGGTCGCGAGCTGTTCCTCGTCGGCTGCGCGTTCTGCCACGGCCAGAACGGCGAGGGTGTCCTGACCCAGGACGGCAACCAGCTCGGGCCGACCCTGGTCGGCGTGGGCGCCGCCGCTGTCGACTTCCAGGTCGGCACCGGCCGGATGCCCGCGGTCCAGCCCGGCGCCCAGAACCCCACCAAGCCCGGGTCCTACACCCAGGACGAGATCGACGCCCTGGCGGCGTACGTCGCCTCCCTCGGGCCCGGCCCCGCGGTCCCCAACCCGGAGGACTACAGCCTCGCCGGGATGTCCGAGGAGGAGCGCCAGGAGGCGGTCTCGCGCGGCGGCCAGATCTTCCTGACCAACTGCACCGCCTGCCACAACTTCGCCGGCAAGGGCGGCGCGATGCCGCACGGCGGCTACGCCCCCGCGCTCAGCAACACCACTGCCCGCCACATCTACGAGGCGCTGCTCACCGGTCCCGGCCAGATGCCCTCCTTCTCCAACGGCAACCTCTCGCCGGAGGAGAAGCGTGACGTCATCGCCTACCTCTACTCGCTGCGCGACCAGCCCGAGTACGGCGGCTTCGACCTCGGCGGCATGGGCCCGGTGAGCGAGGGCCTGTTCGCCTGGCTCGTCGGCATCGGCTCCCTGGTCGGTGTCGCGACCTGGATCGCCGCGCACACCGCTCGTTCCTCGAAGCCAAAGAAGTCCAACTCAGGGGAGGAGTTCGCTGCATGAGCAACGGGCACGATAGCCACCTTCCCGGCCTGCCGGGCGACGACTCGCACGACGCGGCCCACGACGGGCACGGCGGAGCGCTCGTCCCTGAGGAGCCGATCCCCAACCCGGGGTTGCCCGAGCACGTCTGGCGGCCGACCGACGTCGACGCCAAGGCGGAGCGGCGGGCCGAGCGGCAGATCGCGACGCTGTTCGGCCTCTCGACCGTGTGCGTGGTGCTGTTCGTCGTCTCCTACGTCGTCTTCGGCGTCAACGGCGGGGCCGACGGCAAGTCGGTGCGGACGATCGGCGGCCTCGGCGCCTCCAACGTCGCCCTCGGGGTCACGCTCGGCGGCGCGCTGTTGTTCATCGGGGTCGGGCTGATCCAGTGGGCCCGCAAGCTGATGGCCGACCACGAGATCGTCGAGATGCGCCACCCGGCGCGGTCCTCCGACGAGGACCGCGAGGAGACCGTGCGGGTGCTGGCCCTTGGTGCCGACGAGTCCGGCATCGCGCGGCGCCCGCTGGTCCGCAACTCGCTGCTCGGCGCGGTCGGCGTCCTCATCGCCCCCGCGGTCGTCCTGCTCAAGGACCTTGGGCCGACCAACAGGGACGTCACCGACAGCCAGCCCTACCCCGGCGCCGGACTCGAGCACACGGTCTGGGACAAGGGCATGCGCGTCGTACGCGACGTCGTCGGCACCCCGATCCGCCCAGGTGACCTCGAGATCGGTGACCTGGTCAACGCCGAGCCGGCGATGATCTTCGAGGTCGACGACGAGGGCGAGCCCGTCCTCGAGGGCGTGCCCCTCCAGATCGCCAAGTCCAAGGGCGCGGTGGTCGTCGTACGCATGCTTCCCGGTGAGAACAAGCCGGCCCCCGGCCGGGAGAACTGGGCCGTCGACGGCATCCTCTGCTACTCCAAGATCTGCACCCACGTCGGCTGCCCGATCTCGCTCTACGAGAAGAAGACGCACCACCTGCTCTGCCCGTGCCACCAGTCGACCTTCGACCTGGCCGACGCCGCCAAGGTGGTCTTCGGACCTGCCGCCCGTCCCCTCCCCCAGCTCCCGCTTATGGTGGACGACGACGGCTACCTCGTGGCCCAGAGCGACTTCAAGGAACCCGTCGGACCGAGCTACTGGGAGCGCGACTCCCAGCAGAGCACGAGCAAGTGAGCCCGGAGCGGAGTAGGCAACCATGAGCATCGACACCAGCCGGGTCGCCAAGACCAACACCACCGCGGCCACTGCCAAGAAGTCCAACCCGGTCGGCGGCGTCGCCGAGTGGGCCGACGACCGGCTCGGCCTGGCCGCACTCGCCAAGAAGAACCTGCGCAAGGTCTTCCCCGACCACTGGTCGTTCATGCTCGGTGAGATCGCGTTGTGGAGCTTCGTCGTACTCCTGCTCAGCGGCGTGTTCCTGACGCTGTGGTTCACGCCGAGCATGGGCGAGACGACCTACCAGGGCAGCTACGCGCAGCTGCGCGGCGTCAGCATGTCGGAGGCCTTCGCATCGGCGCTGCGACTCTCCTTCGACGTCCGCGGCGGGCTGCTGATGCGGCAGATCCACCACTGGGCCGCGATGCTCTTCGTGGCCGCGATGATGGTGCACCTGCTGCGGGTCTTCTTCACCGGCGCGCACCGCAAGCCGCGCGAGCTCAACTGGGTGGTCGGCGCGCTGCTTCTCATCCTCGGCACGCTCGAGGGCTTCACCGGCTACTCGCTCCCCGACGACCTGCTCTCCGGCACCGGCATCCGGGCCGCGGACGGCTTCATCAAGTCGCAGCCGGTGATCGGCACCTACATGTCGTTCCTGCTGTTCGGCGGCGAGTTCCCCGGCGACGTGATCATCCCGCGCCTCTACATCGTGCACGTGCTGCTGATCCCGGGGCTGCTGCTGGCGCTGATCACCGCGCACATGATCCTGCTCGTCTACCACAAGCACACCCAGTGGCCCGGCCCCGGCCGCACCGAGCAGAACGTCGTCGGCTTCCCGATGCTGCCGGTCTACGCCGCCAAGGCCGGCGGGTTCTTCTTCTGCGTCTTCGGCGTCGCGGCGATGATGGGCGGCCTGCTCACCATCAACCCGATCTGGAAGTACGGGCCCTACGACCCGTCAAAGGTGACCGCGGGCTCCCAGCCCGACTGGTACATGGGCTGGCCGGACGGCGCGCTCCGGATCATGCCGAACATCGAGAGCCACTTCTGGCACCGCACGTGGAGCTGGAACGTCTTCCTGCCGATCATCGTGCTGCCGATGCTGCTGTTCACCATCGTGCTGCTGCTGCCGTTCATCGAGTCCTGGATCACCGGTGACAAGCGCGACCACCACCTGCTCCAGCGGCCGCGCGACGCTCCTGGCCGCACCGCCACGATGGTGGCCCTGATGACGCTCTACGGCGTCTTCTGGATCGCCGGGGGCAACGACATCATCGCGATCCGGTTGAACCTCTCGATCAACCAGATCACCTACTTCAACAGGGCCGCGGTGTTCATAGCGCCGGTGATCGCCTACCTGATCACCAAGCGATGGTGCATCTCGCTGCAACGCAAGGACCGCGAGACGCTGTTGCACGGCTACGAGACCGGCATCATCATGCGCTCTCCCGAGGGTGGCTACACCGAGCGTCACCTGCCCCTCCCGACCGAGCGCGCCTACCGGCTCACCGCGCGCAACCGCGACCCCGACGTGCTCGCCGAGCTGCCGGGTGGTCCCGACGCCAACGGCGTGGAGCCGCCACGCGGCATCGCCGGCGGCCTGGCCGGCCTGCGCCACCGGCTGCGGAAGATGATGTACGCCGACAACATCCAGAAGCCGACCACCGAGGAGCTCGAGGAAGGCCACCACCACGCGGAGCACGAGCACGAGCTCCAGGCTCCGATGGAGGGCCATCCCGCCGACGGCCACCAGTTCGACGGCCACCACCTGGTCGAGGGCGAGAAGCTCCGCGCCGACGACTGACCTCCGTGCCCTGGGGGTGGCGGTGGGTTAGCAACCGTCATCCCCTGGCGGCGGTGGGTGAGCAACCGTCTTCCCCCTGGCGGCGGTGGGTTAGCAACCGTCTTCCCTGGGGACAGCCGTTGCTCTGGCACCGCCGCCCGGGCCGCCGAGACCACCACAGGCGAGGCTCAGGCCGAGGGTCGCCTCCAGTCGCGCGGGCCGACGGCGGCGCGCAGGCTCCGGAACAGCGTCTGCCAACGTTCGCCGAACAGCGGCGCAGGTCCGTCGTAGCCGTGCGCCACGAGCTCTCGGTGGACCTCGTTCACGACCTTGCGAGGCTGCTTCAGCTTGGCGTTGGTCACCTGGACGTACGACACACCGGCTGACCGCATCAGCGCGTAGCGTCCGATGTCGCGCTCGTACTGGTCCTGGTCCTCGCGGTGCTGGCCACCTTCGAACTCGACCGCGACGCCGGGCTGCGGCTCGCGATAGAGCATGTCGACGATCACCACGCGTTGCGTGATCTCGTGCAGCTGCCGGTTGCACTCCGGGCGCGGCAGGCCGGCGAACACGATCGCAGCCCTCGTCTCCGACTCCTTGAGCGACCAAGAGTCCGGGTCAAGGTGCTCCAGGATCCACAAAGCCTCGTCGGCGCCGTCACGCCACTGCTGGGCCACGGCGAGGTCCTTCAGCCTGGCCAGGTCCATGTGAGCGTTGTGCAACAGCCAGTCGCCCACCTTGATGGCGTCGATGACCCGGCAGCGGACGCAGTACGCCAGGAACGCGGCCTCGACGCAGACACCCACGTCGTCGAGCGGCGGCATCGCCTCGGTCCGGTGCAGGAAGACGCCCTCGAAGTCGAGATGCAGGTCCCTGGCGACGACGAAGTGCAGCGGCCGCCAGGGTCCGTAGTCCAGTCCGACGGCCCGGATCCGGCTGATCCCGGTCAGCCGGGCATCTCCCGGCAGGGCCAGCTGCGCTGCCCGGACCCAGTCGTCTTCGGTCATGACATGGGCCTTGCGTCGCCAGACCCGCGGGTAGAGCCGCACGAAGCCGTCGCCCTGCAGCATCCGCGACGTGATGCCTGCGGCCAGGGCCTGTCGTCTCGTGAACGGGCCGTTGGGCAGGAGTCTGTAGGGGCTGTCCATGACAGCCGACCCCACCCGACATCGCCCGCGGGCGCGGCCTTGAGGTGCACTCCTGTGCACACTCGACCCACGAGAGACACCGGTGGATGGGAGCCGGACCAGCCGGGGCGCCGGTGCGCCAGGTGGCGGTGCCCCTGCAACCTCTGTCCACATGGATGAAGGTTGCTAACCCACCGCCACTCCGGGCCGGAGGCGTCAGCTCGAGGCGAGGGCAGACCCCTGCTTGTATTCCTTCCAGGGGATGTTCCAGTCGCCGTAGCCGTTGGTCGGCTCCATCGGGCGGTCGGTGCCGACGTAGTCGACGACGTCGCCGCGGACGCTCATGTGGTAGAGCCAGTCGGCGTTGGCGGTGCTCATGCCGGTGCAGCCGTGGGAGACGTTGGCATGGCCCTGGGAGCCGACGGACCACGGGGCGGCGTGGACGAACTCACCCGAGTAGGTCACCCGCATCGCCCACTGGACGTTGTCGATGTCGTAGCCGTCCGGGCTGTTGACCGGGATCCCGACGGTCTCCGAGCGCATCCGCTTGGAGTCGAACTTCTCGATGATCACCTTGATCCCCGAGCGGGTGGTGAACTTCGGCTGCTGGCCGGTCGTGATCGGGATGGTGCGGAGCAGCTTGCCGTTGGAGAAGACCCGCATCTGGTCGGTCCTGGTGTCGACCTTGTAGATGTGCGCGTCGCCGATGTTGAACTGGACGTCCCGGTCCATCTGGCCGTAGATGCCGTTGCCGGCGTCGACGCCGTTGACGTCGACGTCGACGTCGACCTGGGTGCCGGCCTTCCAGTAGGTCTTCGGCCGGTAGTGCACCTCGGTGTCGCTGATCCAGTGCCAGGTGCCGGGCTGCTGCGGCGAGCTGGTGACGTGCAGGTGCTTCTCGATGTTGGCCCGGTCGGTGACGGGCACGTCGAAGCTCACGATGACCGGCATGCCGACGCCGACGGTCTCGCCGGGCAGCGGCGCGACCGACGGGTAGGTCTGCTGGGCGAGCGTAAGCGACTGGGTCGTGAAGGTCTGCTTCTTGGTCACCACGTCGCCGTCGTCGCCGGTGACGCTCGCCTTCACGGTGTACGTCGTCCCGGGCTCCAGCAGGTCACCGGCCTTCCACTTGCTGCCGTCGCCGGCGATGGTGCCGTCGAGCGGGCCCACGTCGCCGGAGCCGCTGACCGCGACCTGGCTGAGCCGGCCGTGATGTGCCAGCACCAGCAGCTGGGTCGAGACCGGAACGTCGGTCTTGCGCTTGATGTTGGTCGAGAAGGTCGCCGGTGGGGTCTCGGGGTCCGAGGAGCCGTCGGACGAGGGGCCTGAGGAGCCGTCGCCGGAGCCGTCGGAGGCGCCCGCCGTGTCGGAGGCCGAGCCCTGTCCCCGGATGTCGTCACCGTTGTCGCACGCGCTGAGCACCGAGGCGCCGAGCAGGAGGGCAGCCAGCGCCACCAGGCCGCGGACGGGCAGACCGCGTCGGCGAGAGGACATGCTCGACTCCAAGGACTCCCACGAGGACGCCCGCACCGACCGGTTCGGACCAGTCAAGACTACCTGCGGACGATGAGAACCCACGAAACTGCGCACGCCCGTGGGACGGCGCGGCGCCGCCGGAAGTTGCGCTCACGGGCCCAGATGACTAGTGAGCGTGCACACCCCGGTAGTACTCGAAGATCCAGCCGACCAGCGCCATGGCGCCCAGCACTGCCCCGATGATGAACAGCCACCACGCCCCGCTGGCCACCCCGAACACGCACACACCGAGCGAGGCGGCGGTCCACAGGGGCCACCAGGAGTACGGCGGGAAGAAGCCCAGCTCCCCCGCCCCGTCGGCGATCTCGGCGTCCTTGCGGTCCTCAGGACGTGGGTCCATCCGCTTGGCGTGGAAGCCGAGGTAGACGGTCATCATCAGCGCCAGCAGCATCGTCATGGTCAGCGCCGAGGTGCCGGTCCAGTCGCCGCCGTGCTCGCTGGCGTCGGTCACCAGCCAGTAGGCAGGGGTGACCAGCAGGAAGAAGACGGTGCACGCCCCGAAGATCCAGGCCTCGGCCTTCATCGGTCCTCGTCCTCCTCAGACCGGGTCTCGGTCTCCGTCTCGGTCGTCTGCTCGGTCCGCTCGGCCACCATGGTGTCGCGGCCGTGCATGCTCGGCGCGTCGGCCAGCCGGCCGTCGGCGGCCGCCGGGTTGTCGTCGAGCTCGATCGCGGCGATCTCGGGGTGGTGCAGGTCGAAGGCGGGCGACTCGGAGCGGATCCGCGGGATGGTGACGAAGTTGTGGCGCGGCGGCGGGCAGGAGGTCGCCCACTCCAGCGAGCGGCCCCAGCCCCAGGGGTCGTCGACCTCGACCAGCGGCGCCTTGCGCGAGATCCACACGTTGTAGAGGAACGGCAGCGTCGAGGCGCCGAGCAG
>NZ_DASUFR010000182.1:0-17089 GCF_036274455.1 Nocardioides sp.
CCAGATCCTCTCCCGTGACCGGCGGATGGTGCCCAACGACTTCCACGTCGAGCTGAGCCAGACCGACCTCGACCGCCTCAAGTCGTACGACGTGGCGCTCGCCGAGGAGATGACGCGCCAGGTCCAGGACCACGCCGACCAGCAGGGCTACGTCTTCCCGGGGCCGGTCACGATCGCGTTCGAGCCCGCCGAGGACCTCACCACCGGCCGGTTCCGGATCCGCAGCCGCGCGCAGGCCCGCGTCCAGAGCAACGCAACCCACACGCAGGTACGCCGCGCGCGCGCCGTCCTCGAGATCAACAAGACACGGCACCCGCTGCAGCCCCCCGGGCTCGTGGTCGGGCGCGGCACCGAGGCCGACGTCCGGATCAACGACCCGGGCGTGAGCCGGCGGCACGTCGAGTTCGAGGTCACCAGCGACGTCCGCGGCAGCAAGGACGACCTCCGGATCGAGGTCCGCGACCTCGGCTCGACCAACGGGATGCTCATCGACGGCCACAAGGTCACCAAGGCCGGCGTCCGCGACGGCAGCCAGGTCCGCATCGGCAACACCACGATGACGGTGCGGATCCTCGAGGACGACGAGGACGATCCGCTCATGGGTGGAGCCGGTGTCTGAGCTCACCCTCTTCCTCATCAGGATCGCCTTCCTCGCCATCCTGTGGATCTTCGTCCTGTCCGCGATCTCGGTGATCCGCTCCGACATGTTCGGCGCGCGGGTGCCCGAGGCGGCGCGGGGCGCGGAGGCCCGCAGGGAGAAGAAGCGCGAGCAGAAGGCGCCGCCCAAGCGGCGCGGCAGCCCCACGCACGTGATCGTGACCGCGGGCAGCAATGTCGGCGAGCGGGCCGAGCTCGACCACGCGCCGATCCTCATCGGTCGCGGTAGCGACGCCGCGATCAGGCTCGACGACGACTACGTCTCGACCCGGCACGCGCGCATCGCGGCCTCCGGTGACCAGTGGTTCGTCGAGGACCTCGGGTCCACCAACGGCACCTACATCGGCACGGTGCGGATCACCCAGCCGACCACGATCACCCTCGGCACCCAGGTCCGCATCGGCAAGACCATCCTCGAGCTGAGGAAGTAGCAGACGCTGTGAGGCTGGACTTCTCGGCGATCTCCGACGTGGGTCGCGTCCGCAAGGACAACCAGGACTCCGGGTACGTCGGCCCCTACCTGATCGCGGTGTGCGACGGGGTGGGTGGCGCGGCCCGCGGCGACGTCGCGTCGAGCACGGCGATCGGGCAGCTGCGCAGGCTCGAGGAGGCGCCTCCGACCCCGGAGACCAGCGAGAGCGACCTCATGGACATGGTCAGCGGCGCGCTGAACCGGGCCCACGACCGGATCACCGAGCTGGTCGACAAGAACCCCGCGCTCAACGGGACCAGCACCACGGCCACGGTCGCGCTCTTCGACGGCGACCACCGCGTCGCCATGGGCCACGTGGGCGACTCGCGGGCCTACCTCTTCCGCGACGGCGAGATCAGCCAGCTGACCCACGACCACACCTTCGTCCAGACGCTGATCGACGACGGCCGGATCAGCGAGGCCGACGCCCGCGTCCACCCGCACAAGAACCTCATCCTGCGCGCCATCGACGGCATCCACGACCTCGAGCCGGACCTGTTCGTCATCGACCTCAAGCTCGGGGACCGGCTGCTCGTCTGCAGCGACGGCTGCAGCGGCGTGCTCGAGCCCGGCAGGCTCGCCGACATCCTCTCCACCGGCTCACCCGACTACGCCGCCGTCGAGCTGGTCCGTGCGAGCCTGGAGGCCGGCAGCTCCGACAACGTCACCTGCCTGGTCGCCGAGGTCGTGGCCGGCAGCCCCGCGGACGTGGCGGCCACACCGCTGCTGGTCGGCGCCGCGGCCGACATGCGCGCCCGGCGGACCCGCGGTGCCAAGACCGCCGGTCGGTCACAGAGCCTGTTCCGCGGCCACCGCAGCGGCGACACCGGTGAGCTCGAGCCGATCCGGGCCGAGATCCCGGAGGAGGCTGGTGAGGCGTTCCCGAGCGACCCGATGGACCTCGAGACCGCCCGCTACGCGCCGATCGCGCCCGCCCGCTACAGGTGGCTGAGCCGGCTCCTGGTCGTCGCCGTGGTCATCGGCGTCCTGTGGATGATCGCGGCGGCGGCCTGGTCGTGGAGCCAGCGGCAGTACTTCGTCGGCGAGCAGGACGGGACCGTCGTCATCTTCCGCGGCCTCGACGCGTCGCTGCCCGGCATCGACCTGTCGGAGCCCTACGAGACGACCAACGTCACCCTCGACCGGCTCTCCGACTTCGACGCCGACAGCGTGCGCGAGGGGCTCGACGCGACCAGCCTCGAGGATGCCCGCAAGAAGGTCGAGAACCTGGCTGAGAAGATGTCCCCCGAGGGAGCACCCTGATGTCCCAGGCGGGGTTCGTGATGGGTTTCGTGCACCGGCGCCGCCGGGGCGCGGAGCTGTTCCTGCTCGTCATCGCCCTCGCGGTCGGGATCGGGGCGTACGCCGCCGTGGGCATCGGTGTCGAGGGTGAGGTCCCGCCCGACATCGTCGGCTACGGCGCCGGGCTGACGGCGCTCGCGGTCAGCTGCCACGTGGTCGTCCGCATGGTCGCCCCGTACGCCGACCCGGTGCTGCTCCCCGTCGTCACCGCCCTCAACGGCCTGGGCCTCGCGGTGATCCACCGGCTCGACCTCGCCTACGCCGACAACCCGCTCAAGCCCCACGGGCTGCCGCACAAGCAGCTGACGTGGATGACGCTGGGCGTCGTCCTGTTCATCGCCACGCTGGTGCTGCTCCGCGACCACCGGGTCCTCGCCCGGTTCACCTACACCTGCGGGCTGGTCGCGATCGTGCTGCTGCTGCTCCCGCTCGCGCCCGGCATCGGCGCCACCATCAACGGCGCCCGGATCTGGGTCAGCCTCGGCCCGTTCAGCTTCCAGCCCGGCGAGGTCGCCAAGGTGCTGCTGGTGATCGCGTTCGCCGGCTACCTCGTCCTCCACCGGGACGCACTGGCGCTGGCCGGACGGCGGGTGGCGGGCATCGACCTGCCGCGCGGCCGTGACCTCGGACCGATCCTCGTGATGTGGCTGATCAGCCTGGGCATCCTGGTCTTCCAGCGCGACCTCGGCTCGAGCCTGCTGTTCTTCGGCCTCTTCCTGGTGATGCTCTACGTCGCCACCGAGCGGGCCGGCTGGCTCGTCGTCGGCACCGTGCTCTTCCTCGGCGGCGCCTTCGTCTCCTACCAGCTGCTCAGCCACGTCCAGAACCGCGTCAACATCTGGCTCGACCCGATGAAGTACTACGACCAGACGCCGGGGAGCGGCCAGCTGGTCGAGTCGCTGTTCGGCATGGCGTGGGGCGGGTTGATCGGCCGCGGCTTCGGCGGCGGCAGCCCCGAGCGGGTGCCGTTCGCGGAGTCGGACTTCATCATCGGCGCGATCGGTGAGGAGCTCGGGCTCACCGGCGTGATCGCGGTGATCCTCTGCTACGGGCTGATCGTCGAGCGCGCACTGCGGGCCGCGCTGATCTGCCGGGACGGGTTCGGCAAGCTGATGGCCACCGGCCTCGCCGCGGTGTTCGCGCTCCAGGTCTTCGTCGTCATCGGCGGCGTGACCCGGCTGATCCCGCTGACCGGCCTCACCACGCCGTTCCTCTCCTACGGGGGCTCCTCGCTGATCGCGAACTGGGTGATGACCGCTCTCCTGATCCGCATCTCCGACCAGGCCCGCCGGCCGGTCCCCGACCTCTCCGGCACCGGCGACGACCAGCCCGACGAGCAGCCAACTCAGATCGTCAAGATCGGAGGGGCGTCCTCACGATGAACAAGCCGATCCGGACCATCTCGATCTTCTGCCTGCTGCTGTTCCTGGCGCTGATGATCAACGCGACGTGGCTGCAGTACTGGAAGTCCGACGCCTACGACCGGGACCCGCGCAACCGCCGGGTCATCGAGGCGGCCTACGCCCGCGACCGCGGCGCGATCCTGGTCGGCCAGGAGCCGGTGGCCAAGAGCGTCCCCTCCGACGACAAGTACGACTACCTCCGCACCTACCCCGAGCCGTTCAAGTACGCCCACGTGACCGGCTACTTCTCCTTCTACGACCAGACCGGGATCGAGCGCTACCAGAACGACGTGCTCTCCGGCGACGACGACCTGCTGTTCGTCAACAAGCTGGTCGACCTGCTCTCCAACAAGTCCGGCAAGGGCGGCAACGTCCAGCTCACCGTCGACGCCGACGCCCAGACCGCGGCCTTCGACGCCCTCAACCGGCTGCAGGACAGCACCGGTGCCCCCGTCCAGGCGTCGGTCGTGGCGCTCCAGCCGAGCACCGGCCGCATCCTGGCGATGGCGTCACTGCCGAGCTTCGACCCCAACAAGCTCGCCTCGCACGACTTCGCCCAGGTGAAGAAGGACTACGACGCCCTGCAGGGTGACGACTCCGAGCCGCTGCTCAACCGCGCGATCCAGATGACGCTCCCGCCCGGGTCGACCTTCAAGCTGGTCACCGCGTCGGCCGCGATCGAGAGCGGGAAGTACGACGCGGACAGTGAGGTGCCCGGCGGCCCGACGTACCAGTTGCCACAGACCACCGGCAGCTCCGGGGAGATCGACAACGAGGGCCGCGACTGCGGCAGCGACAAGATCCCCTTCAGCCAGGCGATGGAGAACTCCTGCAACACCACCTTCGCCCAGCTCGGCGTCGAGCTCGGCGCGGACGCACTGCAGAAGCAGGCCGAGGCCTACGGCTTCAACGAGCACTACCTCGACGACACCGGCCCGCAGGCGATCTCGAACTTCCCCGACGACGCCAACGAGCCGCAGGCCGGCCAGTCGGCGATCGGTCAGTACGAGGTCCGGGCCACCCCGCTCCAGATGGCCATGGTCGCCGCGGGGATCGCCAACCAGGGCGTGGTGATGAAGCCCTACATCGTCGACTCGATCCAGTCCCCCGAGCTCGAGACGCTCAGGCAGACCGAGCCCGAGGAGCTGCACCAGGCGACGTCGTCGGCCACCGCCGACCAGGTCACCCAGCTGATGGTCGACACCGTCAACTCGGGGACCGCCGCCCCGGGCGCGATCCCCGGCGTCCAGGTGGCCGGCAAGACCGGCACCGCCCAGAGCGGCATCCCGTCGGTGCCGCCGTACGCCTGGTACGTCTCCTTCGCGCCCGCACAGGACCCGGAGGTCGCCGTGGCCGTGGTGATCCAGAAGGCCAACATCAACCGCGGCGAGATCGCCGGCGGGACCTACGGCGGCCCGATCGCCAAGGCAGTCATGGAGGCGGTGATCAAGTGAGCGACGCCAGTGGTCAGCAGGGCGGAGGCCGGACCCCGGAGCGGTTCGTCGACGACCAGCACCGCTACCGCCTGGACGCCCGCCACGCGACCGGCGGCATGGGCGAGGTGTGGCGCGCCACCGACACCGCCCTCGGACGCGAGGTCGCGGTCAAGGTGCTCAAGTCGGAGTACGCCGACGACCCGCTGTTCCGATCCCGCTTCGAGACCGAGGCCCGGCACGCCGCGTCGCTGCACCACCCGGGCGTCGCGTCGGTCTACGACGTCGGCGAGTCGGCATCCCTGGGCGCGGCCGACGGGTCGGGGATACCCCGGCCGTTCCTGGTCATGGAGTTCGTCGAGGGCCAGCCGCTCTCGGCGCTGCTGCGCAGCGGCCGGCCCCTGGACCCGGAGGTGGTCCGCGACCTGATGACGCAGACCGCGGAGGCGCTCGGCGCCGCGCACCGCGCAGGGATCGTGCACCGCGACGTCAAGCCGGCCAACCTGATCATCACGCCCGACCGCAAGGTGAAGATCACCGACTTCGGCATCGCACGCGCCTCCGACGGGCTGGGCCTGACCGGCACCGGCCAGGTGATGGGCACCCCGCAGTACCTCTCCCCCGAGCAGGCCCGCGGCAGCACGGCCACCCCCGCGTCCGACGTCTACTCACTCGGCGTCGTCGCGTTCGAGTGCCTGGTCGGGCACCGGCCCTTCGACGCGGACTCACCGGTGGCCACCGCGCTTGCGCACCTCAACGACCCGGTCCCCGACCTGCCGCGCAGCGTCCCGGCCGACCTCGCTGCCGTCGTACGCCGGGCGATGGCCAAGGAGCCGGAGCAGCGCTTCGAGGACGGCGACGCGCTCGCGGCCGCCCTGCGCGACCCCGCGGCAGCGGCGGCGACGGCGTACGTCCCGCCGGTCGCCGCCCCGGTCCCGCAGACCCAGGCGACGCAGGTGCTGCCGCCGGTCCCGCCCGGTGGCACCCCCGAGGCGACGCAGGCGGCCGACCAGTCGCCCGACGCGCGACGCCGGCCGTGGCTGGTGGTGCTGCTCGTCGCCGCCCTGGTGGCCGCGATCGTCCTGATCGTCGTGCTCGTGGCGACGGCCAACAACGGCGACGACGAGCCGACGGCCTCCGACAGCCCGAGCCAGACGCCCAGCTCCTCACCCGCGACGACGGAGAGCTCGCCCACCCAGGAGACGAGCTCGGCGCCGGCCGAGGTGCAGATCAACGCGGAGGACTACCTCGGCCGCCCGGTCGACGAGGTCGCGGACGAGCTGCGGGCCAAGGGGCTGGAGGTCAACACCGTGCCGGTCGACAACCCCGGCGACAAGGAGGCCGACACGGTGGCCGCCGTGCGCCCGACCGCAGGGCTGCACGAGGGCGACACCGTCACCGTCGAGTACTACCGCGAGGCCGAGCCCACCTCGGAGCCGCCGACCACCGAGCCCACCTCGGAGCCGCCGTCCGACACCTCCAGCCCGTCGGCGGGCGGCTCGCCGAGCGGCTCGGCGTCCGGGGCACCGCAGACGGCGTCCGCCACGACGTCGGCGTCGGCTGCCGCAAGCCAGGCCGCATCACCAGCCGCGCCCGGATCGGGAGGATCCCAGTGACAGACACACCCCCCGGACCACCCCCACCGCCGAGCGACCCACCGCCGGAGCCGCCGGCCGAGCAGGGCGAGCCGCCGACCCAGTCGACGCCGGCCACCCAGGCCACCCAGGCCACCCAGGCCGCTCCGACCCGGCCGCCTGCGGGCAGCGGGCTGGTCGGTGGTCGTTACGAGCTCGGCGAGCTGCTCGGCCGCGGCGGGATGGCCGAGGTCCGCAAGGGCCACGACACCCGCCTCGGGCGGGTGGTCGCGATCAAGCGGTTGCGCACCGACCTGGCCAGCGACCCGACGTTCCAGGCAAGGTTCCGCCGCGAGGCGCAGAGCGCGGCCTCGCTCAACCACCCCGCGATCGTCGCGGTCTACGACACCGGTGAGGAGCCGGCCACCGACGGCAGCGAGACCATGCAGCCCTACATCGTCATGGAGTACGTCGCCGGCCGCACCTTGCGTGACATCCTGCGCGAGGGCCGCAAGATCCTGCCCGAGCGTGCCCTCGAGATCACCAGCGGCGTGCTCTCCGCGCTCGACTACAGCCACCGCGCGGGCATCATCCACCGCGACATCAAGCCCGGGAACGTCATGCTCACCCCGAGCGGTGATGTCAAGGTGATGGACTTCGGCATCGCCCGCGCGATGAGCGACTCGCACACGATGACCCAGACCGCCGCCGTGGTGGGCACCGCGCAGTACCTCTCGCCCGAGCAGGCCCGCGGCGAGACCGTCGACTCGCGATCCGACGTCTACTCGGCCGGCTGCCTGCTCTACGAGCTGCTCACCGGCCGGCCGCCGTTCGTCGGCGACAGCCCGGTCGCGGTCGCCTACCAGCACGTCCGCGAGCCCGCGCGCCCGCCGTCCGACCACGACACCGACCTGCCCCCCGCGGTCGACGCGATCGTGATGAAGTCGCTGGCCAAGCGGCTCGAGGACCGCTACCAGTCCGCCGCGGCGATGCGCGCCGACATCGAGCGCTACCTCGCCGGGCGCCCCGTGCAGGCGCCGGTCCCGGTGCCGGCGCCCGTGCCGCCCCCCGTCCCACCGCCGGCGGACGACACGAGCACCGCGGTCCGGCCACCGGTGCCCCCGCCGGTCGACGACGACGACTACGAGCGGGACCGTGGTGGTCCGCGCACGCTCGTGCTGGTCCTGCTCGGGCTGCTCGTGGTCGCGCTCATCGTCGGTGCCTGGCTGGCGCTGCGCAGCGACCTCTTCGAGTCCGCCCCGGAGCAGGTGCAGGTGCCGAACGTGATCGGGATGACCGAGGACGAGGCCCGCAACGCCATCGGCGACGCCGGGCTCACCGTGGACGCCCCGGACTTCCAGCCCGACGAGACGGTCGAGAGCGGCCACGTGATCGACCAGGACCCCAACCGGGACCAGTACGTCGACCCGGGGACGTCTGTCCACCTCACCATCTCCTCCGGGCTCCCGCAGGCGGAGGTGCCGTTCCTCGTCGGGTCCACCCAGGACGAGGCCCGCACCCGACTCCGCGACGCCAAGCTCAAGCCGGAGTTCAAGTCGGTGGAGTCCGACGAGCCTCAGGGCAGGGTGCTGCAGACCGAACCCGAGGGCGGCACCGAGGTCGACCAGGGCAGCACGGTGACGGTCACCATCAGCAAGGGGCCGCACCTGGTCCCGAACGTCGTCGGGCTCAACCGCTCCGACGCGATCCAGCAGATCGTCGACGCCGGCTTCGCCTACGACATCCGCGGTGACGACAAGTCCACGGAGCCACGGGGCACGGTCACCGACCAGCTGCCACCGGCCGGCCAGCCGCAGCCGCAGGGCACGACGATCGTGCTGTTCGTGTCGACCTACGAGCCCCCGCCACCGCCGCCGACGACGGTGCCCCCGACGGTGCCCCCGACCGAGACGCCGACCGAGACGCCGACGCCGAGGATCAGTTCGGACCAGCCCCCGGGTCGTGTTGCTGGGACTCGATCGGCGTCGCATAGGACAGGTCCAGCAGGCCGTCGTACGCCGGCGCGGTGATCTCGTCCTTGATGTCGAGGTCCCAGCCGACGTCGATGGCCGGGTCCTCGGACTGCTCGCGGTAGAGCTGGAGGTAGGCGTCGTCGGCGATCGCGCTGGTGAGGTCGCCGACGTCGCCGACCGCCTCGATGACGTAGGGCTGCGGGTAGGGCACGCCCTGGATCACCACCGAGTTGCCTTCGCACTTGATCCCGGTGGTGGTGACCACGCGCTGGCCCTGGAGGACCACCGCGCGGGCACCGCCCTGCCACATCGCGTTGACCACGGCCTGGATGTCCTGCTGGTGGACGACCAGCAGCTTCTTGTCACCGGTGGTGGCGTCGATCAGTTCCTCCGGGGCGTCGGAGAGCGTGACCACGACGCCGGAGCCCTTGCGCGGCCTCAGTCCTGCCGGGTCCTCGAGTGACCTGACCTGCCGCTGGTAGCGCTGCACGTCGTCGTCCTGGACCTGGTCGGTGAGGTCACGGACCTGCTGCTGCAGCTCGGCGACCCGGTCCTTGAGGCTCGCCGCGCGGTCGACCTCGGAGTCGGTGAGGGTCGCGAGGTTGTCGTAGCGCCCCGGGCGGAGGTCGGTCCCCTGGCTGGACTGGGCGCTCACGACGAACAGCCCTCCACAGACCAGGGCGACGGCGATCGTGCCGACCCGCCAGCCCGACCAGCGCCAGCGGGACCTCGGTCCCGGTTCGGGCTGGGCGTCCACGTTGACTAAGGTAGCCGCGTGTCACGACTGAAGGCCCGTCAACAGCAGTTCATCGACCCTGAGCGGGGGCCACTGCTCACACCTCGCTTCATCGTGGCGCTGGTCCTGATGGTGGTCGGCATCGCGTGGGTCGTCTACTACTACATCGCGGTCCGGCCGGGCCCCGACGACGTCGACCCCAAGACGCTGGAGCCCGTCTACGGCGGGCTGGGCTTCATGGCCGACCTCGAGAAGTGGAACTACACCATCGGCATCGGCCTGTTCCTGCTCGGCCTGATCGTCTCCGCCCACCCCTCGACCCCGCTCGGCCGCGGCCGCGGCGTCGTGGTCGGGATGCTCAGCTGCTTCCTGATCGGCCTGGCCTGGATCTGCATGTACTACGTCATGAGCGGCCAGAGCTGGGAGGACAAGATCCCGGTCCTCAACGACCTCGGCCAGTACAACCTGGTCGTCGGCATCGCCTTCATGGCCGTCGGCTTCACCTTCGCGACCCGCTGGGAGTAGCGCCGGCTCCGCGCGGACGAGGGGCGGGGTTCGGCGTCGGTTCGGCGTCCCTCGACGCGAACCCGCCCACACCCGGGCCATCCACACGTGTGCACAACCCTGTGGAGAACTACACCGTTGTCATTCGTGGGTGATGGAGGACGGGTCAGCTCAGCATGACGACGCGCGCGACGATCGCCACGAGCACGGCGAGCGCGATCGCGGCCGTGCCACCGAGCTGCACCGGCGTACGCCGCGCGCCTGGTGGTGAGAAGACCAGGATCGCGCCGATGGCCGAGCCCGCGATGAAGCCGCCGAGGTGTCCCTGCCACGAGATGTTGCCCAGGGTGAAGGTCAGGAAGAAGTTGATCCCGATCCAGACCAGGATCCCGCGCACGTCGCCGCCGACCTTGAGCGCGACGACAGCCATCGCACCCATGAGACCGAAGATCGCGCCGGATGCTCCGAGGGTGCCGGAGTGCTGGGGCCCGAACCACAGCACCATCGCGGAGCCCGCGAGGCCGGCGATGAAGTAGAGCGCCAGGAACCGCAGGCGACCGATCGCCAGCTCCAGCTGCGGGCCGAGGATCCACAATGCGAGCATGTTGAAGCCGATGTGCCAGACCGCCACATGGGTGAACATCGAGGTGACCAGCTGCCAGTAGGCGCCGTCCGACACAGCAGGCAGCCAGGTCCCGCCGCTCGCGGTACACCTCGCCTCGCCGACCAGGGCCAGGCCGTTGCCGAACGCGCAGACCGGCTGGGGACGCAGCACCAGCCAGTCCAACAGCTTGCTGCCGTTGCCCCCGGTGGCCAGGACCGCGACCCACACCGCGACGTTGAGCGCGATGAGCACGCCGGAGGTGATCGAGGCGTCGGATGGGCGCAGGCCGCCGTACGCCGTCCGGCCCGACCGCGTCGACTTCGCGCCCTCCTTGACGCACTCGGGGCACTGGAACCCCACCGACGCAGGGCGCATGCAGTCCGGGCAGATGAACCGGTCGCAGCGCTGGCAGCGGATGTACGCCTCGCGGTCGGGGTGCCGGTAGCAGGTGGACACCCCGGCCGGTGCCGGCGGCGGGGTCGGCTCGCTCAGGTCGTCAGCCTCCGACGATCTCGACGCTGTCGATGACCACCGGCTCGACCGGGCGGTCGCCGGGACCGGTGGCGGTCGTGCCGATCGCGTCGACGACGTCGCGGGACTCCTGGTCGGCCACCTCGCCGAAGATCGTGTGCTTGTTGTTGAGCCACGGAGTCTCGGTGGTGGTGATGAAGAACTGGGACCCGTTGGTGCCCGGTCCGGCGTTGGCCATCGCGAGCAGGTAGGGCTTGTTGAAGACCAGCTCGGGGTGGAACTCGTCGGCGAACTGGAAGCCGGGCCCGCCGGTCCCGGTGCCGAGCGGGCAGCCGCCCTGGATCATGAAGTTGTCGATGACGCGGTGGAAGGTGAGGCCGTCGTAGAACGGGCCGGTGCGCCCGTCCGGCGTGGCATACTCCTTCGCCCCGGTGGCCAGGCCGCTGAAGTTGTCGACCGTCTTCGGCGCATGGTCGGGGAACAGGTTGATCCTGATGTCGCCGCGGTTGGTGTGGAGGATGGCCTGCTGCTCTGCCATGGCTGCCTTTCCGGCTCTGGTGGGTGGCTGCGAGGTGCTGCCGCGCGTCCTGGGGCCGAGTGGGTACCGACGTTGTGGACCGCGTTTGCAGTGCCCGTCGATCCTCGCACGGTTCGCAAGGCGGGACCCACTGGCCGCCCCTTGTGCGGGCGTGGTCGAATGGCAAGAGACCCGAAGGTCCCTGCTCGCCGAGACTTGCCCCAGAACTGCGGAGAAGAGGAAGCAATGGCATCCAGGAAGAAGAAGTCCCTGCTCGACCAGGCTTCGGACTTCATCGACGAGGTCCGCCCGCAGGTGGAGTCGGCCGTCGTGTCCGCGATCGACGCCGCCGAGGGGTTCTACGAGAACACCGCGCGGCCCGCGCTGGTCGATGCCAAGGAGAAGGCCGGCCCCGCGCTCGCCGACGCGCGTGAGAAGGCAGCACCCTACGTCGCCCAGGCGGCCGAGAAGGCCAGTGAGCTGGCCGCCCAGGCCAAGGAGGCCGCCGACGCGAAGGTGGAGACCCTCCGCGGCGAGGAGGAGACGAAGAAGAAGGGCGGCAAGCTGAAGAAGGTGGCGATCTTCGCCGCGATCGCGGGCGCGATCGGCTTCGTCGCTCGCAAGCTGCAGAAGTCCGGCCAGGGCGACAACTGGCAGTCCTCCTACGTGCCGACACCGGCCCCGACCCCGGCCCCGACCCCGGCAGCACCCGCCACCGACGACGCCGGCGCGGCCGGCCCCGACGAGGCGATCTCGGATGCGGCCGAAGAGCCGCACGCCGTCTCCACGCCCGACGACCCGGCCGAGATCGTCGACCTCGAGGCGCAGGCCGACGCCGCCCCGGAGAAGAAGTAGCCGACGCTCCTGTCGCCGCGGCCGGCCGGACCCCGGCCGCGGTCGGGAGCGCGCGCGCCGGGTCAGCCCGGCGGTGCGACCCGGTTCTCCTCGACCCAGGCGTCGATCCGCTCCCACCAGCCGAAGAGCCAGTCGATCCGGCCGTCGCGGTCCGGCGGGATCTCGGCGCGTGGCACCCGCCACCACCGCATCACGATCTGCTTGTCCATCGGCAGCTCGCGCCACAGGTCGCGGACGCCGACCAGGTGGTCGAGGCCGGTGTGCGCGACGAGGACCACGTCGGCCTCGGGGGCCGCGTCGAGGGCGGCGATGAAGCCGCCGGGGCGCGGGGCCAGCACGTTGGTCATCCGCTCGGCGCGCTGGGCCATCCGCTCGAGGCCGAGCCTGCGCAGCCGCGCGATGGCGCGGTCACGGCGCGCCTCGGTGAAGTTGCCACCCTCGGGGAAGATCACGAAGGCGTCGTTGTCGTCCAGGCCGCTCGCCAACGCCCGGATCTGCGACTCGAGGTCCTCACCCTCCGCGGGGCTGCGCCCTTCCTTGGGCGCGGAGATGAACCGCGCCGGGATCCGGTGCAGGAGCACGTCGATCGCCGGGTCCCACTGCAGGGTGTCCTTGAGCACCACGCGCGGCTCACGGTCGTACCAGTACATCAGCGCGTGGATCAGGGTGAACGAGTCGCCCGGCCCGGCATGTCGGCAGGCAACCAGCAGCGGGTGTCCCGGATGCGCGTCGGGCGCCGGCCCCTCGGTGACGATGTCGAGCCTGAGCACGCGGTTCGCCTCGCGGAAGAGGATCCACATGACGCCCTCGACGAGGTCGTAGTGCAGCCCCTCCCAGTACGGCGTACGCAGGTAGCGCCCGAACCCCGATGCCAGCCAGTAGCCGAACATGACGACGAGCAGCAGCGCGTCGATGGTCGCGTAGAGGATCACGATCCAGAGCAGCCGCAGCGCGCGCCAGCGCCCCGGCAGCAGCGGGGACAGGAACGCCGCGAGGAGCAGCCACACCGGCAGCAGCACCCAGAGCAGCGTGGCGAGCACGAGGACTGCGGCCGTCATGAGCGTCCGCCGCAGCAGTGGCTTCACAGGTGGTCCGCCAAGTAGGCCCGGGATGCCTCGTACGTCGCCTCGATCCGCAGCTGCACGCCGGAGAAGTCGCGGCTGCCGAGCATCGTGTCGTCGCGGCTCGAGGTGCCCCGCGCCGGCAGCACGTGGCACTCGACGGAATCGGGGAGCTCGGACAGCTCGCGCACGAACCGGTGCCGGCGCGCGATCTCGAACGACACCCGGGCCACCTCCCACGGCCGCCTCGGCGGCTTGAGCGGCCGGTCGAGCCGGCCGACCTGGAGCACGAAGACCCGGTTCGCGCCCAGCTCGACGGCCCGGCCGAGCGGGACGGAGTTGACGATGCCGCCGTCGAGGTAGTGCTCGTCGCCGACCTTCGCGGGCGGGAGGAGCCCGGGCACGGCCGCGCTGGCCACCACCGCGTCGACCACGCGTCCGGTCGTGAACCAGTGCTCGGCCGACCGCTCGATGCTCGCCGCGCAGACCTGGAAGGTCACCGGCAGCTCCTCGAAGGTCCGCTCGCCGAGCTGCTGGACCAGCCGTTCCCTCATGGGCGCCGCCGACCAGAGATGGGTGCCGTACTTGACCGCGCGACGCACCGACCGCAGCGGGCGGTCGCCGTACCCAGCCTCGCGGGCGCTGCCCACCGAGCGCCAGAGCTCCGTCAGCCGGCCGACCACCGCGGGCTCGGGCTGGCTGGCCACGAGCGCGCCGTTGACGGCGCCGATGCTGGTGCCGAGCACGAGGTCCGGGGTCACGTCGCGCTCGAACAGCGCCTGCAGCATGCCGACCTCGACGGCACCCAGCACGCCTCCGCCGCCGAGGACGAAGGCGGTCTTGGTCACGCCTCGGAGTTTGCCAGTCCCAGCTGCTCCGGGTTGTCAGCGCGGAGCCGTTCCATGACCCAGTGCTCGACCCAGAAGATCAGCAGCGGGACCAGCCCGGCCACGAGGACGAGGATGGTGAAGGGGATGGTCCAGCGGACCCGGACCGCGAGGAAGAAGGTGACGATGAAGTAGACGAGGTAGATCCAGCCGTGGAACAGCCACACGATGCTCGCGTCGGAGCCGAAGCTCTGCAGGGTGCTGCCGTCGGCGAGGAGGTACTTGCAGGGCAGCACGACCAGCGCGCCGAAGGCGAGCAGGACGCCGACCACGTAGGCCAGGATGCGGTAGGCGCGGACGAGACCGGTCACTGCTTCACGCTATCGGGGTGGTCCTCGCCGTCCGGCGCCGGATGCCCGGACTCCTCGGTCCCTTCATCGGCCTCGCTAGCACGCTGCTCGCCTACCCACCGCCACCAGATCAGGACCGCGAACCCTGCGAACACCCACCACTCGATCGCGTAGAGCAGGTTGCGGATCGCGGTGAACGTCCCGACATCCGGAAGCTGGGCGAGGTCGGCGGCCGGGAGGCCGACGACGCCCTCCTCGGCGACCACGTAGGCGCCGTACAGGTCCTGGTCGACGTGCTGCACGAGGTCGGCGATCCGCAGCTGGGGCAGCACGTCGTCGGTGGGGTCGTCGTCGACCGCGCCGGTGCCCTCGGGAGGCTGCAGCCAGCCGACCAGCCGGGCACTGCCCGTCGGTGGGCTCGGCGCCTGGCCGGGGTCGGCCACCCAGCCGAGGACCACCGGGATCGCGGACCCGCTCGGTCCGCCGACCGCGAGCGGGGTCACCATCCAGTAGCCGTCGTGGCCGTCGTGCTCCCGGCCGCTCACGTAGACCGTGCCGGCCGGGACCCAGTCACCCTCGAGCGTGACGGGCTGCCCGACGGACCGGCCGGGGAAGGGGTCGTCGGGACCGATCACGCTGCTCAGCGCCACCGGGTCGGCGCGGGTCAGGTCGCGGGCCTCGTCCGCCCGGCGGGTCTGCCACGCATCGAGCTGCCAGAGCCCGAGCAGCGCAGCCGCCGAAGCCAGCACCACCATGAGCAGGTGGCCGGCCCACAGTCGGGGCGCCAGGGCGGAGGGCACGGCGGCCAGCGTACGGCGGCGGTAGTCCGTCACTGTCCGGACCGTCGACCGGCGGATCCGCGCACGGAAGGTGACGACCTATCGACTACTGGTCATACCACTTGACGTCTGACCACTTTTGGTGGACGGTGGGGGCATGGTGCTGCAACCGGTGACCCGACGCTCGGTGCCCGACGAGGTCTTCGACCAGGTGCTCGCCGAGGTGGTCGACGGCCAGATCGGGCCCGGGGAGTCCCTCCCCAGCGAACGCCGGCTGGCCGAGGTGCTCGGCGTCTCGCGGCCGGCGGTGCGCGAGGCCCTGCAACGCATGGCCGCCACCCGGCTGGTCGAGGTGCGCCACGGCGGCGCCACGACGGTGCGCGACTTCCGGCGGCACGCGGGCCTCGACCTGCTTCCCCGGCTGCTCGTGCGTCGCGGCAAGCTCGACACCTCGGTCGCCCGCAGCGTGCTCGAGGCCCGGCTCGCGATCGGCCCGGCGGTGGCAGCGCTCGCAGCGGGTCGTGGCGGGCCCGTGCTGGCCGCCGACCTGACGCAGACGGTCGACGAGCTGGCGGCCACCGACGACGACGTCCAGAGACAGGTCCACGCGCTGGCGTACTGGGACCGGGTCGTCGACGCCGCGGACTCGATGGTGTTCCGGTTGATGTTCAACAGCCTGCGCGCGGCCTACGAGCCGGCGCTCGAGGCGCTCGCTCCGCTGATGGCCGAGGAGGTCGGCCAGGTCGACGCCTACCGGGTGCTCACCGCCGCACTCGGGAGCGGCGACCCCGACACGGCGCGCGCGGCCGCCGACCGGGTGCTCCGGCCGGCGACCGAGAGCCTGCTGGGGGCCCTGGCGGCCCTCGCCACCCCACCCCGGGAGGACCCATGACCAGGCCGACTCCGGAGATCGAGGCGCTGGCCGCCCAGCGGCTTGCCGACGACGAACAGCGGCTGAACCAGGGTCTTGGGCCAGGGCAGGCCCGGCGCTGGCAGTCGTTGTCGTTGCGGGCCGCGTGGGGGGAGTTCTGGAAGCACCCCAGCCCGTGGATGATCTCGGCGTTCCTGCTCGGGTCGGTTGCGGGCCGGGTCGTCGTCGGCGGCGGGTCCTGGGGGGAGCTCCTGATCCCCGCCGGCCTGGTCGCGCTGTTCCCCGTCATCGAGTGGTGCATCCACGTCGCGATCCTCCACTGGCGGCCCCGCTCGCTGGGCCCGGTCGCGATCGACTCGCTGCTGGCGCGCGAGCACCGCGCCCACCACGCCGACCCGCGCGACCTGCCGCTGGTCTTCATCCCGTGGAAGGCGCTGGTGTGGCTGCTGCCGGCGTACGTCGTCGTCGCCTGGCTGGCGCTTCCGTCGTGGTCGTCGGGGCTCACCCTGCTGGTCTCGGTCTACGCCATCAAGCTCGGCTATGAGTGGACGCACTATCTCGTGCACAGCGACTACCGGCCCCGGTCGAGGTGGTACCGCTCGGTCTGGCGCAACCACCGGCTGCACCACTACAAGAACGAGCACTACTGGTTCACGGTGACCACCGCCGGCACGGCCGACCGGCTCTTCGGCACCTACCC
>NZ_DASUFR010000183.1:0-16573 GCF_036274455.1 Nocardioides sp.
CGTTCGAGACCGAGCTCCGCCGACTGGGCATCGTCCAGAAGAACTCCACCCCCGGTCATCCCACCACCTGCGGCAAGGTCGAGCGGTTCCAGCAGACGATGAAGAAGTGGCTGCGCGGCCAGCCCGAGCAGCCGACTGTGATCGACGATCTGCAGGCCCTCCTCGACGCCTTCGTCGAGGAGTACAACGACCACCGACCGCACCGGTCCCTGGACCACCGAGCCACCCCGGCGTCGGTCTACACGACCCGTCCGAAGGCGACCCCGAGCACCGGCGACCGGGACAGCGACACCCACGATCGGGTCCGCTACGACAAGGTCGACAAGGCCGGCAAGGTCACCTGGCGCTACCGCGGCCAGATGTACTCCATCGGCATCGGCCGAACCCACACCGGAACCCGCGTCATCCTCCTGTCCCAAGACCTCGAGATCCGCGTCATCGACGCAGTAACCGGCGAACTGCTCCGCGAGCTGGTCCTCGACCCATCCCAGCGCTACCAACCCACCGGCCGCCCACCCGGCCCCACGCGCTGAAAAGAAGGAGGTCCGAACCCACGACTATTGGGTTCGGACCTCCGGGATGTCTTGAGACATCACACGGTCGGGCTGACAGGATTTGAACCTGCGACCCCCTGACCCCCAGTCAGGTGCTCTACCAAGCTGAGCCACAGCCCGTTGGCCTCCGAGGAGGCCGACGAGCAGGCTACCTGACGTCCGGGATCACGCCGGAATCCGGCCCATCAAGCGGGCTCGACAGCGACCCTCAGTCCTCGTCGCCGGTGTCCTCCGCGGCCGCGCGGGCGCGGTCCGCGCGGGCTGCCTGCCGGTGGCGCTCGGCGTCGTCCTCGTCGCCGGCCGCGGCCGCCACGAGGGCAGCGCTCACCTCGCGCGCGGTCATCGAGCAGGCCACAGGGACTGTGATGGCGCAGCACGGATGCGGTCCCGACGAGGCCTTTGCGGTTCTCCGGGAGCTCAGCAGCAAGCAGGAGCGGAAGCTGCGCGACGTCGCCCGTGACGTGGTCGACCGGGCCACCCGCGGGAGCCGACCGGAGCCGCCGAACCGCGCGGGGCTACTCGAAGCGGACGGCGCCGCAGTCGATGCACTCGAAGCGGCGGAAGCTGTGACCGTCCTCGAACTCCTCCAGGCGCAGCTCCCAACGGTGCTCGAGGTGTGTCGGGACGGTCACCGCGACTGCACCCATCAGAGCCTCCACCGAGATCCGCGACGAGGGCCGCCGGACGCCGGCCCCATGTACGCCCATGTCCGGCAGTACCCCGGATCTTTCAGGAGCAGCGGATGAGTTCTCAGGCGAGACCGAAGAGGTCCTCCAGGCCGGTGGCCCGGCACAGCTGGAGGAACATCGGCTGGAACGCCACGAACTCCATCGTGCCCTCGCGGTCGGCCAGCACCCGGCGGGTCTGGGTGAACGTGGTGAGGGCCGAGGCGTCGACGAACGTCACGTCGGCCAGGTCGATGAGCAGCCGTCGGCAGCCGGCCTCGATCTGCTCGTTCATCGTCGCGGAGAGGACGGGGGCGGTGACGAGGTCGAGCTCGCCGCGGACCGTGAGGCGCGACTCCGGGGGTTCGCAGACGACCGAGAGGTTGAAGTCCATCCGAGAACCAGCCTGTCGATGATGTGCGGCCGGGAACCGAGCGCCTCGATGGCGCCGCGCGACAAGCTCTCGGTCAGCTCGGAACCTACACCCGGTCGAGGCCTCCGGGGAGCCGCGTCGGTCAACGACGGCGCGCGCACCTGCCGCCGACATGGAGATCCCCGTCACGGCCGGCGTGTCCGGGAACAAGCCTCGGTGGCTGGTCGTTGGCGCCGACGTGACACTCCCGAACTCTCTCGAACTTCTGACCCATCGCCTCGACCAGCTGCGCGCGGAGCGCGCGAGCGCCCTGGCCGACAGCCTCCGCGACACGACCGGTGACATCGCCGACCGGGCGACGAACGTCGAGGCCTCGATCCGGCTCCAGCTCCTGGACGAGCGGATCAGCCTGCTCAGCCTCGAGATCGAGGAGCTGAAGCGGAGCCGCCACGCCGACGGCGTCGTCTCGGTGGGCGACCGGGTGCAGCTCGACCTCGGCGACGGCCCCGAGGAGTACCTCGTGGGCTCGGTGGAGCAGGCCGCGGCCGGCGTGCCGACGGTGACCCCGGGGAGCCCGCTCGGCCGGGCCATCGTGGGTGCCGAGGTGGGGTCGACTGTGACCTACGAGCCGCGCCCCGGCGTCCGGCTCGAGGTGCGCGTCCTCGACGCCGAGGGGACGCTGGTCCGCTCAGCGTGATCGAGTAGCGTCCGCCGCGTGGACGACTACCGCAGCCACGACGCCGTCGGACTGGCCGCACTGGTCCGGGACCGTGAGGTCAGCCCGGAGGAGCTGCTCGAGGCGGCCCGGACGCGAGCGGGGGAGGTCAACGACCGGCTCAACGCGATCGTGGTCGACGTCGAGCCCGCACCGGCCCGGGAAGGGCCTTTCTCGGGCGTCCCGTTCCTCCTCAAGGACCTCGGCCATGACCTGGTGGGCTACCCGACCAGCGGCGGCTCGCGCTCGCTGGCCACGACGCCCGCAGCCCAGAACGCCACAGTGGTGGACCGCTGGCTCGATGCCGGGCTGGTCGTGTTCGGCAAGACCAACACCCCCGAGTTCGGCGCGAAGGGAGTCACCGAGCCGCACCTGTTCGGTCCTGCGCGCAACCCGTGGAACACCGACCACACTCCCGGCGGGTCCTCGGGTGGGGCGGCGGCGGCGGTTGCGGCCGGGATCGTGCCCTGCGCGGCGGCCAGTGACGGTGGCGGCTCCATCCGGATCCCGGCCTCGGCCTGCGGACTGTTCGGGCTCAAGCCGTCGCGCGGACTGGTGCCCGCCGGTCCGTTGCTCCAGGAGGGCCTCGGAGGTACGGCCACGCACGGCGTGGTCTCGCGGTCGGTCCGCGACACCGCAGCGATGCTCGACGTCCTCGTCGGTGCCGCTCCGGACGGGCCGTACCTGCCCGCCGTCCCCTCGACGCCGTACGCCGACGAGGTCGGGCAGGACCCCGGAACGCTACGCATCGGTCTGTGCACAGCCAGCGCCATCAACCCGCACCCGCATCCCGAGGCCGTGGCCGCCGCCACCGGGGCCGGGAAGCTGCTGGAGTCCCTCGGCCACCACGTGGAACAGCTCGACCGCGCGCCGTTCGACGACGACGCCCTTGCCCGCGACTTCCTGACCACCTGGTTCGCCTACGCCGCCGACTCGGTCGCCCAGGCCAAGGCGGCGAGCGGCTCGGGCGACAGCGGCTTCGAGCCGGACACGCTGGTGATGGCCGCGCTGGGCCGGGCCACGAAGCCGGCCGACCTGGTCCGCGCCATCGAGAACCGTCAGCTGCACGTCCGGCGGCTCGCGGAGTTCCACGCGTCCTACGACCTGCTGCTCACCCCCTCGACCGCGCTCCCGCCGCCGCGGGTCGGCGAGCTCGACCTGCCGCCTAACCTGCAGAGGGCCCAGAAGCAGCTGGTCCGGGCCCGCGGCGCCGGGCTGCTGCGGTTCACGCCCGTGGTCGACCAGCTGATCACCAAGAACCTCGGCTGGGTGCCCTACACCCAGCTGGCGAACCTCACCGGCCGTCCGGCGATGAGCGTGCCCCTGCACTGGACCGCGGGCGGACTGCCGATAGGTGCCCAGCTCGTCGGTCGGCTCGGGGCGGAGGGCCAGCTGCTCCGGCTCGCCGGCCAGCTGGAGCAGGCGCAGCCGTGGTTCGACCGGGTGGCTCCGCTCTAGGGAGCGTGGAGAGAGGAGGTTCGTCGGCTGGCCGACGAAACCTGGTCCTGGACGACGAAACTTCGTCGTCCGAGCAAGAGAACCGTCGGCTGGCCGACGAAACCTGGTCCTGGACGACGGAACTTCGTCGTCCGAGCAACAGAACCGTCGGCTGGCCGACGAAACTCGCGCCAGGCTCGGACCTCACTCGTCACCGGGCGTGGCCAGCGGCTGCAGGTCGGACGCGGCCGGGACCCAGTAGTAGGCGCCGCTCAACGGCGTCGCGAACCGGGTCAGCTCGTCGCGCGGACCGCCCACCCCGGCCATGCTCTCGAGCATCCGCTGGAGCGGGTCCTTGCTCGAGGCGAAGCCCACGAAGACGGTGCCGTGGTCGCTGACCGTGCCGTAGGCCGTATTGCGGCGCAGGATGTGCCCGAACGTGTCCTGGTCGGAGCGGGCCACGTGGGAGGTCTCGGGCTTCGGGTCCAGCTCCACGCTGTCCGGCTTGGTGCGTCCCATCGCCAGCTCCTGCTCGTGGTCGCTCAACTGCAGCCAGGCCGGGTCGTGCGACCACTGCTGCAGCAGGAGCACGGACCCGCCCGCGCCCGATGCGCCGTCGGGGACCAGCGCGTAGGCCGGTGCCCGGCCGAGGGTCGGGTTCTCGGTGCCGTCCTCGAAGCCGGTCAGGTCGCGGTCGCGGTGGTAGGGCCAGCCCCGGACCTCGCGCGCGAGCACGGCGTACGGCGCCAGTCGGGCCACCGCGTCGACGACTGCGTCGAAGACGACGTCGTAGGACGCCGCGGCGAACCACAGGGCCAGGTCGTGCTGGGTGGCCGGCATCGTGAAGCCGTCCGTCCCGACCACGTCGGCACCGAACCCGGTCAGGCCGTCGGGCAGCGTCCCCGGCGAGAGCGAGGCCCAGAGCTCCGGACGCACGCCCACCACGAGGTTGGTCGCGCCCATGGTCGTCTCGCGCTCGGCCAGGTCGGCCAGCGCCGAGGCCCACCCGTCGGTCGCGCCGGGCACCAGGTCGAGCTCGACGTACCCGTGCGAGCCGGTGCCGACCGCGAAGATCCCGGGCTGGGGGAGTGCCACGCGGATGACACTAGCCATCCTCTCCGTGGTCAGCCGGGCGGCATGGGCAGTGTGGCCGGGCTCTTGGGCCCGACGCCCGTGGTCGTGGTCACCGTGAACGTCACGTCCTGCGCGCCCCGGGGGACCGGCGTCGGGAAGTGCAGGTTGGCGGTCAGCTCCTCGGGGATGTCAAACCGGACCGTCCCGAGCGGAGTGGAGCCGGCGGCCGCGGCGACCGTGCCGCGGCAGCCGTCGGCGCCGGTGCCGCAGCTGAGCTGGAGCGAGACCTTGTGGTCCGCGCTCGGCAGCAGAGCCGTGCTGGTGACCGTGAGCAGGGACGGGAACTCGTTGCCGGTGGGGGTGTCGTCGCCGTGGGGGTCGAAGCAGCCGTCGAACTCGTAGACCGGGTTCGCGACCTCGCGCCCCTTGGTGTCGGTGATCGTCTGGAAGCCGACCAGCTTGCTCGGGCCGCCGGCGGTGTAGCAGCCGTTGCTGTGCACGTCGACCTCGAACTTGCCGTAGCCCTCAGGCGGCATCGGCACGTTCGGGTCGCTCCAGCTGACCAGGCAGTTCCAGTTGCTGCCGGGTCCGATGTCGGCCTCGACCGCTCCGCCCTTGTCGCACATCGCCCGGGCGTTCAGGGATGCTGGAGTCACCCCCTTGTGCCCGAGCAGCCTGGCCTGGTCGGCGTACAGGTTCGCGAACTCCGTGGGCAGCGAGCGCTCGAGGCGGGCCCGGGTGACCGAGCTGCCACCCCCGGTCCCGGCGAGGACCGCCCCGCTGACGGCGAGCACGACCGCGAGCGCGGCGATGACGGTGATGACGAATCGGCGCACGGGATCAACCTCCGGTGATGTCGCGGCGGCGCAGGATGAGGAAGGCGGCGACCAGGCAGACCAGGCTCCAGCCCGCGCTGGTGATCACGCCGTCCCCGAGCGGGCCGGTGAACCTCGGCGCGGCCAGCAGGCCGTGCCAGGCCTCGAACGGGGTGGTGAGCAGGTAGGGGCGCAGCGTCTCGATGCCGCCCAGTGCACCGACCAGCTGCATCACCAGGCCGAGCACCACAGGCGCGGCGACTCCGACGGCGACGTTGCGTGACCACACCGAGAAGAGCAGAGCCAGGCAGGTGAACCCGACCATAGGCAGCAGCATGCTCGCCCAGCTCGCGGCCACGAGCTCGAGCGCGGCCCGGGCGTGGATCGTCTGCCCGGAGAGCCCGACCAGCGGCTGGTGACCGACCAGCAGCACGCTCGAGGCGATGGTCGAGGCCCCGAGCAGGACCAGTGCGGCGGCCGTGAACGCCGTGGCCGCGACGGCTTTGGCCCAGAAGAGCGAGGACCGGCTGACCGACCTGGTGAGCACCGTCTTCCAGGTGCCGTGCTGGTCCTCGCTGGCGAAGATGTCACCGGCCACGATCGCGGTGAGCAGTGGCAGCACCCACTGAGAGGCGAAGCCCAGCACGAGCAGCGCCATCGCGAACCCGTTGTCGGTGGCGAACCGCCCGAACAGCGTGTCCTTGGGCGGCCGCGGCTGGCTGCGCACGACGAGGACGACCGCGACCGGCGCGACCAGCGCACCGAGGAGCAGCGCCTTGACGCGGAGCTGGGAGCGGAGCTTGCGAGTCTCCCAGCGCAGCGCGGCACCGAAGCCGGGGCGGCGCATCGCGGTCGTCGGTGGGGCGAGGGGACGCGTGGTCAGCGTCGTCGTGGTCATGCGGCGTCTCCCTGGGTGTCGGTCTCGGTGTCGGTGAGCATGAAGAACAGCGCCTCGAGGGGGGTCCGGGTCGGCGTGAGCTGGCGCAGGCCGATGCCGGCCCGGACGAGGTCCGCGACGTACGCCGACAGGGCAGCCGGCTGCCCGGTCACCGTGAGCCCGGCACCCTCCTGGCCTCGCCGGACGTGCACTCCGGGGTGCCGCTCGTGGGCCAGACGCAGGGCCTGGCCGTCGTCGTCCGTGCTGAGCAGGTGGCCGGGGTCGGGTGCCATCGCGCGCAGGTCGGCGATGGTGCCGTGGAAGGCCACCGAACCGTGGCTCATGATCGTGACGTTGTCGCAGATCTCCTCGACCTCGTCCATGTGGTGCGAGCTGAGCAGCACGGTCAGCCCGCTGCCGGCCAGCCGCTTCACCAGGGCCCGCATGTCCCGGATGCCACCTGGGTCCAGGCCGTTGGCCGGCTCGTCGAGGACCAGGAGCCTCGGGTCCCGCAGCAGGCTTGCCGCGACGCCGAGACGCTGCCGCATGCCGTAGGAGTAGCCGCCCACCTTGTCGTCCTCGCGGCCGACCAGGTCGACGACGCCGAGGACCTCGGCGATGCGCCCGCTCGGCGCAGCCCCGTCGAGCAGCGCCAGCCCCTCGAGGTTCTGCCTGCCCGTCAGGTAGGGATAGAACCTCGGGCTCTCGATGAACCCGCCCACGCCGTCGAGCACCGACACGCCCGCCTCGGTCCAGGTCCGCCCGAAGATCCGGATGCTCCCGGCGTTGGGGTGCAGCAGCCCGAAGAGCATGCGCAGCAGCGTCGTCTTCCCGGCGCCGTTGGGGCCTAGGACGCCATAGACCTCGCCCTGCCCCACGCGCAGCGAGACGTCGTCGACCGCCACGAGGTCGCCGTACCGCTTGGTGACGCCCGTGACGTCGACTGCCAGCTCGTTGTCCATGTGCCGGACCGTAGGTGGGAGATCGTGAAAGAGAGATGAAGCCGCAGGTCAGGACGGGACCGGGAGGATCACTGTCACGGTCATCGCGTCGTCGTGGTCGCAGTCGAGGGCGACTGGGCTCCCGTTCGATGTGTGGCACCCGCCATGGCACACCCGGAGCTCGCCGCCCGCGCCGGTGACCAGCTGTTCGACGATCGAGAGGCCCAGGCCCGCACCGGGCCGTGACCTGGCATCGGGCGCCCGGTGGAAGCGGCGGGTGGCCTGGCCGAGGAGCTCCGGCGGCATCCCCAGGCCCGCGTCGGCGACCTCCAGCACGGTGTGGTCGCCGGCCGAGCGGACCCTCACCCGCACCGGTGGCCGCCCGTGGGCGAATGCGTTGTCGAGCAGGTTCGTGACCACCCGCTCGAGCACCCGTGGGTCGAGGCGCGCCAAGGCGGGCTGCGGCGGGGTGCGCAACGAGATCTCCCCGGCCCGGTCCGGACGGGCCAGGCGCCAGCGCTCGAGCACCGAGGACACGACGTCGCCCACGTCACTCGTCCCGTCCGGCTCCGCCCGGTCACGGCTCAGGTCGAGCAGCTGCTCGGCCAGGTCGGCCAGGCGGGTGACGTCCACCTCGAGCTCGTCGAGGGTGCGCTCGTGCTCGGCGACCGAGCGGGTCCGGCGCCGGGCGAGCTGGATGCGGGACTTGAGCAGCGTCAGGGGCGTGCGCAGCTCGTGGCTGGCGTCGTTGACGAACTGGCGCTCGCGGTCCAGGGCGAGCTCCAGCGCGGTCAGCATCTCGTTGAGCGTGTGTCCGAGCCGGGTGATCTCGTCGTCCCTCACCGGCGGCACATCGAGACGGAGGTCGACCGCACCCGCGGCGATCTCGGCAGCTCGGCGCCGGTAGCGTTCCACGGGGTCGAGCGCGAGCCGTGCGAGGAGGTAGCCGACCACGGAGGCGATCGCGAGCGCGACGAACCCCGCGATGCCGAGCTGGACCAGGAGCTCGCGCAGGGCCTCGTCGCGATGGTCCCGGCGTACGCCGACCAGGAGGTAGGCGGCACGGCCGCCGGGCCGGTCCGCGAGCGGTGACACCCGCACGCGGTAGGGCTCGTCGGAGATGGGCAGGAGGCTGCCGACGTCGAAGGTCCGGTGGCCGCTTCCGCCGACGGTGTCGAGCTGGGTCGCACTCAGGAGGGGCTTCGCCGGCGCCGGTCCGCCGGAGTCCAGCACCTCACCGTCGGTGCCGAGGACCTGCCAGGCGAGCCCGGTGGCGTCTGCCGCGGCGGGCGAGCCGACGATCCCGTCGGTGCCCACCAGCGGGGCGACGACGGCGCTGGCCTGCGCGAGCTCGGTGTCCAGCCCCCGGTCCAGCGCGTACTCCACGCGCCAGTAGACGAAGGCCCCGGCCCCGGTGAGGAGGACGAACATGGCCACCGAGAAGCCGGCGACCAGCCGGACCCGGATCGGCAGCCGGTCCACGGTCACCTCACCGCTCGAGCCGGTAGCCGGCGCCGCGGACGGTGGTGATCGTCGAGGTGCCGAACGGTCTGTCGATCTTGCTGCGGATCGAGGCGAGGTAGACGTCGATGACGTTGCTCCGCAGGTCGGTCTCGCCGTCCCAGACCTCGTCGAGGATCGTGTACCGGGAGACGACCCGGCCGGAGTTCACCGCCAGCAGGTGCAGGATGTCGAACTCGCGTGTGGACAGGTCGATCTCGGTCTCACCGCGCATCACCCGCCGCGCCGCGGCGTCGACCACGAGGTCCCCGACCACGACCACCTCGAGCAGGTCGTACGACGACCGGCGGTGCAGGGCCCGCAGCCTGGCCAGCAGCTCGTCGAGGTCGAACGGCTTGGCGAGGTAGTCGTCCGCACCCGCGTCGAGCCCCTGGATGCGGTCGGGGACCGCACTCCGCGCGGTCAGCATCAGCACGGGAGTGGTGACTCCGAGGTCGCGGAGCCGGCGGCAGACCGTCACCCCGTCCAGCTCGGGGAGCATCCAGTCCAGCAGGAGCACGTCGTAGGGCAGTCCGTCGGGAAGCGCGCGGCCGTAGGCCGAGCGGCCGTCGTGGACGACCTCCACGTCCCAGCCGGCCTCGGCCAGCGACTGCTCGAGCAGGGCCGCCAGGCGCAGGTCGTCCTCAGCGAGCAGCACCCGCACGGCGACCCTCCCACCTGTCGTCCCGCAGCGACCTCACGCCCCAACCCTGCACCCCGACCGGGTGAATTCATCGTCCCTTCATGTTCGGTGCAGGTGGCGCCGAACCGAGGTCCGGCTCGTCCGAGGTCTTTCACGTTTCCTTCATGTCCGGCCGCCTACCGTCCCGGAGCATGGCGCGCACCGCCGACCTCCAGTCGCGGCCGATCTCGGCCGGGCCCGGGCCCGTTGTCGAGCCGAGCGGTCAGGTCGCCACCTGGGTGACGGCGTCGGTGCTCGCGTTGGCCTCGGCCGCGGTCCTGGCCCGACTACCGTTCCTCGGCCGGCCGTTGAGCCCCGACGAGGGCGGTTTCCTCATGGTCGCCCAGCAGTGGGCGCCCGGACCGTCGCTCTACGGCGCCTACTGGGTCGACCGGCCTCCGCTGCTCATCACCCTCTTCCAGCTGGCCGGCGCGATCGGAGGGGGAGCCGTCGGGCTTCGCCTGCTCGGTGCCCTGTGCGTCGGCTCGGTGGTGCTCCTCGCCGCGGCACTGGCGCGGGCTGTCGCCCGGAGCATGGGCGGCTCGACGCAGCCGGGCCGCGTGGTCACGAGGGTCGCGGCCACGGCGGCGGTCTTCCTCGTCTCGCCGCTCTTCGGCGCCTCCGAGGTCGACGGCGAGCTGCTCGCGCTCCCGTTCGTGCTGGCCGGGCTCGTGGCGACCCTGCGAGCGCGCAGCGGAGCTCGGGCAGCGCTCGGGTGGTGGGCCGCCGCGGGCGTCCTGGGGGTCTGTGCGGCAGCGGTGAAGCAGAACATGCTCGAGGTGTTCGTCGCAGCGGCAGTGGTCCTCGTCGCGCAGTCACGGCGAAGGCCCGCCCACGCCCTGCTGTCGGCGGGCGCCTTCCTGGCGGGTGCCACCACGGCCACCCTCGGGCTGGTGGCATGGGCGGCGCTGCACGGCACCACAGCGGCGGGGCTCTGGGACGCGATCGTGACCTTCCGGCTGGAGGCGTCGAGCGTGATCGCCCGCTCGGCGCCAGCGACCACCCACACCCGTGCGCTCGGCGTGGCGGGGGCCTTTGTCGCCACCGGAGCGGTCGGGGTCCTCGCCGTGGCGTCGACCCCAACACTGCGTCGCGGCGCTGCGTTCCGCCCGACGGTCGTCGGCGTCGTCGCGGCCGCCGTGGTGGGCTGGGAGGCAGTTGCGGTCGTCGCGGGAGGCAGCTACTGGCTGCACTACCTCGTCGGCACCGTCCCGGGGCTGGTGCTGTGCGCGGCCGTCGCGGCCCGGACCGGGCGCGTACGCCGTACCGCACTCGACGTCGTGCTGGCCTACGCCGCCTCGGTGGCCGCCCTCGGGGTCGTCGTGACCGCGATGTCGCCGATCGGCACACCCGCCTCCGACCTGGCCGTCGAGCGCTACCTCACGGTCCACTCCCGGCCCGGCGATACCGGCGTGGTTGCCTTCGGCGACCCGGTGCTCCTGCAGGCCGCGCACCTGTCCAGCCCCTATCCCGAGCTCTGGAGCCTGCCGGTGCGGGTGCGTGACCCGCGGCTGGAGGAGCTCGCCCAGGTCCTGCGCTCGGCGGACCGGCCGACCTGGGTCGTCGTCGACGGGGACAGCCTCGGCACCTGGGGCGTCGACGCCAGCCGGGCCCAGCCGGTGCTCGAGCACGACTACCGGCAGGTGTGGGGCGACGGCGACCGGCACGTCTTCCACACCCGGACACCGCCGCGGTGATGCCCGCCCGGAGCACCGGGCTCCGCGGTTGGTTGGATGGACCCGTGACCCCAGCTGATCTGCCCGACGACGGGTTCGACGACGGGCTCGACGACCTGATCGGCGAGTTCGTGCGCCACCTCGGCATCGAGTTCGCCGAGGCGACCGGTGACCGCGTGGTCGCCGAGTGGGAGGTGACCGCCAAGCTCCACCAGCCCTACGGCATCCTGCACGGCGGCGTGCACTGCTCGGTCTTCGAGACCCTGGCCAGCTTCGGCGCGGCGTTGTGGCTGGGGGACAAGGGCAAGGTGGTCGGGGTCAACAACAACACCGACTTCTACCGCGCGGTGCGCGACGGGCGGATGACCTCGACGGCCACCCCCGTCCACCGGGGCCGCTCGCAGCAGGTGTGGGTGGCCGAGACCCTCGACGCCGAGGGCCGCACCATCGCCCGCGGACAGGTGCGGTTGCAGAACCTCTACCCGCAGGACTGACCGGCCCTCCCATCGCGGCCGGGTGCACACTTGGAGGTCGATGGTCAGGTTGTGTGCAGGTTCGCAGCAGCATCCTCTGTCGCGACAGGTTGATGTCTGACCTAGGAGGGGTGTCATGGCCAAGGTGGGGCTCTGCGAGGACGACCCGGCCATCCGCCGCGTCGTCTACGACGCGATGCGGCTCGCCGACCACGACGTCGTACTCGCCCACAACGGAGCGGAGTCGCTGCGGCTGTTCGCAGAGGACGACGAGCTCGATGTGATCATCCTGGACATCGGGCTGCCGGACGCCGACGGCCGCGACGTCTGCCAGGCGCTGCGGTCCGCCGGGCAGCCGGCCCCGGTCCTGTTCCTCACCGCGCTCGGCGCGGTGCACGACAGGCTCGCCGGGTTCAGCGCTGGAGCCGACGACTACCTGCCCAAGCCCTTCGACGTCAAGGAGCTCATCGCCCGCGTCGAGGCGCTGGCCAAGCGCGGTCGGATCGTCAACGGTCAGGCGCCCACCGACCTGATCCTCGACCCCGCCCGGCACTCGCTGGTCTGCGAGCGGCGCGAGGCGATGCTGACGCCGACCGAGTTCCGGATGCTGGCCGCGATCACCTCCCGGCCCGGTGAGGTCGTACGCCGCCGCGTCGTCGTGGCGGCCGCCTGGCCCAACGGGGGGATGGTCAGTGAGAACACCGTCGACTCCTACATCCGTAGGATCCGGGTCAAGCTGCGCCAGGTCGGCTCACCGCTGGCGCTCACGACAGTCCGGGGAGTTGGCTACACACTGAGGTGATGGAGTCCGTCTCGCCCCCAGCCGGCAGACGGCTCGGCCCCCGGTCGCTTCGCGGCGCGATCGTGCTCTCGACCGTGGGGCTGATGACGATCTCGATGGTCGTCGTCGGCCTCTTCATCCAGCTGCTCCTCTCGCGAGCCGCCCACAAGGACGTCGACGAGGTGCTGCACCAGCGTGCCACCCAGGCCGTCGGACTGATCCAGGACGCGTCGAGGAACAAGCTGACGGTCCCCACCGACACGCTCGAACCGGGCATCGAGGTCTACGACGCGGCCGGCCGGCTGGTGGCCGGCTCGGTCGGCGGCTCGGTGCAGGAGCTGGCGGGCGAGATGTCGACCAGCCGCAGCGAGGAGACGCGGGACGGAGCCGACGGGCAGGCCCGGCTGCTCGCACTGCCCTTCATCACGCCGAGCGGGGAGCGGGGGGTCCTGGTGGTCACCCAGGACACCCGCCCCTACGAGCGCTCCGAGCGCTACGCGCTCTACGCCACCGGCGTCCTGGCCGTCCTGGTCATCGCCACGAGCGGCCTCATCGCCCTGCGGGTGACCCGGCAGGCCCTGGAGCCGGTGACCCAGATGGCCCAGCGGGCGGCCAACTGGAGCGAGCACGACCTGACCCAGCGGTTCGACCTGGGGCCCCCTACCAACGAGCTGGCGGCGCTGGGGGAGACCCTCGACCACCTCCTCGACAGGGTCGCCTCGGCCATCCTGGCCGAGCAGCGGCTGACCGCAGAGCTGGCGCACGAGCTGCGCACCCCGCTGACCTCGATCCAGGGCTCGGCCGACCTCGCGCTGCTCCGCGGCGTACCCGACCCGTCCACCCGGCGCGACCTCGAGCAGATCTCGGCCTCGGCCCGCGAGATGAACGCGGTGATCACCACGCTCCTGGAGCTGGCCCGCGACGAGTCGCCGGACTCCCGGCGGCGCACCTGCACGGTCGCGGACCTGGTGCCGGCGCTCGTCTCGGCCGCCAGCACCGTCACGGTGGTCGACCGCACCGCCGGCTCGGCGGCGAGCATCGCCGCCCCCCGCGACCTGGTCGTGCGCGCGATCCAGCCACTCGTCGACAACGCCGTGCACCACGCCCGCTCCACGATCACGCTGACGGCGGTGGACCGCCCCGACTCCGTCGAGCTCACGGTGTCCGACGACGGACCGGGCGTCGCCCAAGCCCTGCGCGACCAGGTCTTCGAGCCGGGGGTCACCTTCCGCGAGGGCGGTGCGGGGCTGGGGCTGGGCATCGCACGCCGGGTCGCGCGCTCCTTCGGCGGGGAGGTCGGCCTGGCTCCGGAGCTGGCCCAGCAGAACGGTGGGGGCGCGGCGTTCGTCGTGACGATGCCGCGCCGCTGAGCGGGCCGACCTCGCAGGTTGCAGCCGGCAACCTGAGCCGGAAGGACAGGCGCCCTCATCCCATGCTCTTCTGCCCGTCGATCGCCTCGCGGATGATGTCGGCGTGGCCGGCGTGCTGGGCGGTCTCGGCCACGACGTGGGCCAGCACCCGCCGGGCCGACCAGCGCCCGCCCGGCGGGAACCACGGCGCGGTCGGCAGCGGCTGGCTCGCGTCGAGGTCCACGGTGGTCACGAGCGCGTCGGTGGCTGCGGCGATCTCGTCGTACTCCGCGAGCAGCCCCGCGAGGGTCTCGTCCTCGAGCATCCGGAACCCGTCGGAGTACGCCGTGACCTCGGGCGGCGGGTCGCTCCAGTCGACGTTCGCCCAGTCGATCGCGTCCTCGGCGGGGCCGTTCACGATGAACCGCGCCCAGTTCTGCTCGGTGCGGGCGACGTGCTTGACCAGGCCGCCCAGGGTCAGCTCGCTGACCGTCGGACGGAGGCGGGCCTGCTCATCGGTCAGTCCCTGGACGGTGACGCGGAACAGGCCGCGGTGCTTGTGCAGTACGTCGAGCAGGTCGGCGCGCTCGCCGGTCACCATGCTCGAGGGCTGGGTCCCTTGCGTGGTCATGGCACCACCGTAGGGGTGAATCAGGTCAGCTCCTGACCGTTGCAAGGCTCGAGCGGCCTCAGCCGGCCTCGGTGCCCTCGAGCCCGTCGAGGACCCGCTGGCCGAACAGCGGGCGGACGTCGCCGCTGGCTCCGACCCAGCCCACGCCGGGTTGGAGATGACGGACGACGCGGGCGGGGCTGCCGGCCACCACGGCGTGGTCCTCGACCTCGCCGCGCACCACGGCCCCCGCAGCCACCACGACGTTGCGCCCGATCCGGGCACCGGGGAGGATCACCGCGCCGTGGCCGATCCAGCTCCCGGCGCCGACCACGACGGGACGGCGTGCCCCGAACTGCTTCCCGATCGGCTGGTCGGGGTCCTGGTAGCCGTGGCTCGCGTCGGTGATGAACACGGCCTGCCCGGTGAAGACCGAGTCACCGAGCTCGACCAGAGAGTGCGCGAGCACCGTCGTCCGGGCCCCGATGACGCAGCCGTCGCCGATCACCAGCGCCCGGCCGGAGAGGTTCGGGTCGCCGACGCCGTAGCCGGCCGCGAGCGTCACGTGCCGGCCGACGAGGACGTCGCGCCCGAGGTGGATGGACTCGACGTTCTGGAGCGTCGCGGGTGGAAAGTCGATGCAGCTCCCGGGGCCGAAGCTCCCGAACCGGTCCGCCAGGACGGTCCCGGGCACCACCTCGCCGGCCCGGTCCACCCAGCGCAGCGCCGCGTGGACGGCCCGGTTGAGCAGGCGGCGGGTACGGCGCACCCGGCGAGGCTAGCGGTGGCCACTTGCGGCACTCACCGCGGCTGGCCTCCCGCCCTTTCAGGCGCCCTCGAGGCCGTTGAGCAGCAGGAAGAGGACGACGACGCCGACCAGCGCCAGGAGCAGTCCCACCGCGACCCCCACCCACGCCGACCTCCGCTTGCTGGCCGAGGCGCCGGCGAGCCCGGGCAGGAGGTAGCCGACGACCGCACCGACGACCGCCATGCCGACGAGCTGCGCCGGCAGGATGAGGTTCTCGGTCCCCTCGCCGTCGAGCGCCAGCGCCGCCACCGGCAGGCTGAGGATGCCGGCGCCCAGGAGCAGGACCACGGCGACGAGGCGCTGGAATCCCGGAGCGGAGTGGGCGTCGGCCATCGCGGCCTCCTGCAGCGGTGCGACGGGGTGCGGTCAAATCCGTCCGAGCCCGGGGCCCCATCATGTCCGATTTCGTGTTTTGATGCCGGGGGATACCTCGTCATTCCTCGTCATCGTTTTGGAGGCTTCTCCATGCCCACACATCGTCGACCCCTCATCGCGCTCGCGGCCGCCGCCGCCGGGGCGATGGCCATCACCGCATCGTTCGCAGCGGGCGCCGAGTCCGCCACACCGCAGCAGCGCACCGCCGGGACCACCGGCGCCAAGGAGTACCGCCAGCTCGCCAAGAAGGCCGACTACGTCAAGCTCGACCTGCTGGCCATCAACGACTTCCACGGCAACCTGGAGCCGCCGACCGGGTCCAGCGGCCGGATCAACAACACCAGCGCCGGCGGGGCCGCCTACCTGGCCAGCGTGCTCAACAAGGAGCGGAAGAAGTCGCGGGCCGCCGGCGCGCAGCCCCTGACCGTCGCGGCGGGCGACCTGATCGGGGCCAGCCCCTTGCTGTCGGGCGCCTTCCACGACGAGCCGACGATCAAGGCCATGAACCAGATGCACCTCGACGTCACCTCGGTGGGCAACCACGAGTTCGACGAGGGGTACAAGGAGCTCCAGCGCCTCGCCCACGGAGGCTGTATCGACGACGGCGACGGCCTGAACAACCAGAACTCCTGCCCGGACGGCTCGTTCGCCGGCGCGGACTTCGACTACCTCGCGGCCAACGTCAAGTACGCCGGCACCGACGAGACGATCCTGCCGGCGTACACGGTCAAGAACGTCAAGGGCGCGAAGATCGGCTTCATCGGGATGACCTTGGAGGACACCCCGTCGATCGTCACCGCGAGCGGCGTCGCGGGTCTGGAGTTCGACGACGAGGTCGCCACCGCCAACGCGCTCGTCCCGGTGCTCG
>NZ_DASUFR010000184.1:0-20350 GCF_036274455.1 Nocardioides sp.
CCATCGGCGACTGGCCACCGGAGGTGCTGCTCGGCATCCTCATCGGCGCCGCAGGGTTCGGCAACGCCATCGGCATCGGTCTCGCGTCGGTCCTCAAGAAGCTCAACCCTGCCCTCACCGTGGTGCTGGCCCTGCTGGCCGATGCGGTGATGGTGCTGCTGACCGCCTTCTTCTACGGCGTGCTCACCCTCGCCCTGCTCGGGCTCACCGCCGGCCTGGCCCAGTCCCTCGCCAAGCTCTCACTCGACTCGACGATCCAGCGCGACGTCCCCGAGCGCGTCCGCACGAGCGCCTTCGCCCGCAGCGACACCACGCTCCAGCTGGCGTGGGTGCTGGGTGGCTTCGTCGGCATCGCCCTGCCGCTCAACCCCACCGTCGGCCTCGCCGTCGCCAGCGTGACCCTGGTCGCCTGGGTGGTCCTGGTGCTGGTCAGCTCGCCCAACCGCAAGCGACGCACCGTCGTCAGTGACGATCTGGTCGTTGCGGAGACCCCCACACCCACCAAATCGTCACGGACGGCGGGGAAGAACTAGGCCTCGAGCTCGTCCGCCAGCGCGCGCAGCAGCTTGGCGACGGGCGCCGACGTACGGCGGTCGGGATGGCGGTCGTGGCGGTAGGCCTCGCCGACGCCGTCGAGCAGCCGGATCAGGTCCTCGACGATCGGGACCATCTCCTCGGGCTTCTTCCGCTTCGCGTGCGACTGGTTGCGCACGACGGACGCCGGCGAGTCGAGGATGCGCACCTGGAGGGCCTGGTCCCCGCGGCGGCCCTGGGCGATGCCGAACTCGACCCGGGTGCCGGCCTTGAGCACGGTCGTGCCCTGCGGCAGCGCCTCGGTGCGCACGTAGACGTCGGGTCCGTCGTCCTGAGACAGGAAGCCGAAGCCCTTCTCGGCGTCGAACCACTTCACCTTGCCAGTCGGCACGGCCTGACCTCTCGCTCTCACGTTCCTACGACGCGCCGCAGTGCGCGACCGTCCAGCCTAGCCAACCACTCCGTGCCGGCTCGACCGGATTCCGGGGTCACACGAGGTCGGGTGCGAGCGTGCTCACCCCGACCACCAGCCCGGCCAGGTTGGCCAGCAGGAGCAGCAGGATCCACAGCACGGCGGGCACCCGGGTCAGCCCGGCCAGCTGGTCGGCGTCGGAGGTCCGGGGCCGGCGCCGACCCGCGGTCAGCAGCTCGACCAGCGGCCTCGGAGCGGCGAGGAGCAGCAGCCAGGCGATGAGGTAGGCCGCCACCGACTGGACGCGCCCGTCGCCGTACCACGTGACCAGGAGGACGCCCGCCCCGCCGACGAGCAGGACCAGGAAGCCGTAGCCGTTGCGGATCCAGAGGATCAATCCGGCGCTGAGCAGGACCAGCAGCCAGAGCAGGCCGACACTACGGCCGGCGGCCAGCAGGAGCGCGGCGAGCAGCCCCAACGCGGCAGGCGCGAGGTAGCCGGCGGCCAGCATCGCGACCATGCCCGGGCCGCGTGGCTTGCCCCTGGAGACGGTCAGCCCGGAGGTGTCGGAGTGCAGGCGGATCGACCGCAGCCGCCGGCCGACCAGGAGCGCGACCACCGCGTGGCCGGCCTCGTGGACGACGGTCACGCCCATCCGGACCCGCGGCCAGGTGGACGGCAGCAGCACCAGCACCAGCGCGACCACGCCGGTGGCCAGCACGAACCGCGCGTCCGGGACCGGCTGGGTCGCGGTCGCGCGGTCCCAGATCTCGTGGAGCACCGTCAGCCCCGGGCCAACCGGTAGGCGCGCACCTCGCCGTAGCGCCGCAACCCCGCGCGCAGCAGCTCGAGGTCACGCGGCCGCGTGGCCTCGCTGAGCTCGAAGAAGCTCACCGAATCGCGCCCGAGCCCGTGGGCCGCCGCGAGCACGTCGTCGACCAGCTCGCCGGCGGCCCGCTCGCTGCTCCAGCGCAGCGCGACCGTGGGATCGGCGAAGTGCGGCGGGTAGGCGATGAGGAGGAACTCGTCGGTGTCGACCGTGCAGGCCTCGGGCGGGTACCAGATCCAGGCCGCCGCCTCGGCCAGGACCCGCTCGGGGTCCAACCTCACGCGAGCCGTTCGTTCATCGAGCCGGAGCGGAAGCCCCGGGGATCGACGACCGCCTCGGGGAAGCCGGCGTCCTGGACCAGGCGCACGAGCTCGGCCTCCTCCGGCAGCGGCAGCAGCTCCCGGTCGACCTCGACGCTCGCCCGGTCGCCCAGGTCGCGGACCCGCAGGTTGGTGACCCGGGTGCCGAGCAGGCGGCGTACGCCGTCCTCGGCCCGCTCCACGCGGGCCAGCCGGTGCGGCGTCACCTCGACGCCGTAGGCCACCCGCGACGACAGGCACGCGGCTGCGGGCTTGTCCCACGTCGGCAGCCCCCAGCGCCGCGACGCCTCGCGCACCTGGGCCTTGGTGAGCCCGGCGTCGCGCAGCGGCGCGACTGCGCCGCGCTCGTCGGCGGCGCGGATGCCGGGCCGGAAGCCCGCCACGGCGTCGTCGGCGTTGGTGCCGGTGGCTACCGTGCCGATCCCCCGCGCCTCCGCGAGCGGCGTGAGTACCTCGATCAGCTCGGCCTTGCAGAAGAAGCAGCGGTCCCCGCCGTTGGCGCGGTAGCCCTCGCGCGCCATCTCGTGCGTCTCCGGGGTGAGCAGCTCCACGCCGAGACCGGCCGCGAAGTCACGGGCCGGGTCGCGCTCGGCCCGCGGCAGCGAGTGGCTGTAGCCGGTGGCGGCGACGACGTTCTCGGATCCGAGGGTGCGCGCGGCCGCGGCCAGCAGGAACGCGCTGTCGGCCCCGCCGCTGTAGGCGACCAGGACCCGCCCCCGCTCCGCGAGGTCACGCTCCAGCGCCTCCAGCCTCGTGGCCAGCAGGTGCTCGTCGAGCCAGCCCGGGAACTCCTCGAGGCTCTCCAGCACGACGTCGGTGCCGGCCGCCTCGAGCTCCTCGCGGGTGCAGCCGCCGGTCAGGACGCTGACGCTCAGCACACCCGCGGCCCGGGCCCCCTCGACGTCGTGCACGTGGTCGCCGACGTAGATCGTGACGCCCTCGCGCCGGAGCACCTCGGCCTTGCCGACACCCCAGACCCAGCCCTCGAGGAGGTCCACATCGAGGCCGAGGTGGTCGACGTGGAGCTGGGCGTTGCGCGGGAACTTCCCCGTCACCAGCACCACCCGGCCGCGCTGGGCCCGCACCGCTGCGAGGGCCTCGTGCGCTCCCGGGAGGGTGGGGACCGACGTGATCGCGTGGTCGACGTAGAGCTCCCGGAACCGGTCGCCGGCCGCCTGGACCTGCTCGGCCCCGAGGTACGGCGCCAGCAGCTGCTCCAGCGGCGGCCCCAGCTTCGACGTCAGCTCCTCGACCGGGAGCTCGACGGCGTACTCCGCCGCGAGCTCGCGCAGCACCGCGGCGAAGCCCGGCACCGTGTCGATGAGGGTCATGTCCAGGTCGAAGCCGACCGCGAGCTGACTGGACACGGGCCAAGCCTAGGTGCGCGGTGGGATCGTGGAGGAATGGGCGAACCCGGCGCACCGGTCGGCCGCCGGCTCGTGCTGGGGCTGATCGGGCTCGGGGCGGTCGGCGTGGTCGGCGGGGCGTCGTTCTCGCGCCGCCTCTCGGAGTGGCTGGCGCCCGCCGAGCTGCACGACCCGACCGGGCTGCTGTCGGCGCTCCCGCTGGGGCCGGTGTTCCGGTTCTACTCCGTGACCGGCTCGGTGCGGCGCGAGACGGAGGCGAGCTACCGGCTGCGGGTCGACGGGCTGGTCGCACGGCCGGCGACGTACCGGCTCGACGACCTGCGCTCGCTGCCGCGCACGGCGTTCACCAGCGACTTCCACTGCGTGACCGGCTGGGTGGTGCCCGGGGTCCAGTGGGCCGGCGTGCGGCTCTCGGAGCTGCTGGACCGCGCCCAGCCGAGCCCGTCGGCGAGGGCGGTGCGCTTCCGGTCCTTCGACGGCGTCTACACCGAGAGCCTGCCCCTCGACGAGGCGAACGAGGAGCACGTGGTCGTCGCGCTGGAGATGCTCGGCGGTCCGGTGAGCCACGACCACGGCGGACCGGTGCGGATGTACGTCGACGGGCAGTACGGCTACAAGAGCACCAAGTGGCTCTCCGGCATCGAGCTGACCGAGGACGAGGTGCCCGGCTACTGGGAGCACCGCGGCTACGACGTCGACGGGACGATCCGTGAGTGACGTCGGCGTGACCCTGGCCAGGTTCACCCGCGCCGAGCGCTGGGTGCATCGCAGCACCGCCGTGCTGATGGGCACCTGCCTGCTGACGGCGTTCGTCCTCTACTACGGGCCGGTCTCACTGCTGGTCGGTCACCGGCACGCGGTCGAGCTCGTGCACGTCGTGGCCGGCTACGCGCTGCCGGTGCCGATGTTGCTGGGGCTGGGGTCGGCGGCCTACCGCGCCGACCTGGGGGTCCTGAACCGGTTCACCCGCGACGACTGGCAGTGGCTGCGATCGCGCAACCGACGCGACGGGTCCTTCGCGGTCGGCAAGTTCAACGCCGGCCAGAAGCTCAACGCCGCCCTGGTCGCCGGCTCGATGGTGGTGCTGGTCGGGACCGGCACGCTGATGTTCTGGACCGGGCTGGTGCGGCTGGCCTGGCGGACCGGCGCCACCTTCGTCCACGACTGGTTCGCGCTCGGGCTCGGGCTTCTGGTTCTCGGCCACCTCTGGTTCGCGATCGCCGACCCCGAGGCCCGCAGCGGGATGCGCAGCGGGCGGGTGACCCGCCGATGGGCCGAGAAGGAGCACCCGGCCTGGGTCGCTGGTCTCATCCGGTCTCGAGAGGACGGTCGTGCAGGAGCTTCTGGAACAGGACGTGGTCGCGCCAGGCGCCGTTGAGGAAGAGCAGCTTGGGGGCCATGCCGTACTTCTCGTAGCCCAGCGACTCGAGCACCCGCTGCGACGGCACGTTCTCGACCATGGTCCCGGCCTCGAGCCGGTGCAGCCCGATCTCCAGCGCGTGCTCCTCGAGGAAGCGCACCGCTGCCTTGGCCAGCCCGAGTCGCAGGTGGTCGCGGTCGACGAAGTAGCCGAGGATGCCGCTCTGCATCGGCCCGCGGACGATGTTCTGGATGTTGGCGCGCCCGACGAGGTCGCCCTCCGGTCCCACGACCACGAAGCTCGCGAAGAGCCCCTGCTCGACCTTCGCGAGCCGCTCCCGGGCCTCCTCCTGCTGACCCTCGAGCGTATAGAAGCTCGCCGGGCGGTCGGGGTCCCAGCGGCCGAGGTGCTCGCGGTTGCGCCGGTACGTCGTGACGAGGGCCTCGGCGTCCTCGGGCACGAAGGGGCGGATCGAGTACCCGTCGGGAAGCACGCCGCACAGGCTAGATGAGGGCCTGGGACCCCACGTAGGTGGTGACCGCACCGGTGATCGCGGTCGTCGCCACGAGGAACACGGCCCCACCGGCCGCCCCGAGGAGCCGGCGACCTGCCGTGCCGTCCTTCGGCAGCACCGCCCGGCGGGCCCACGACGCGACCCGGCCCATCCCGCCGACGAGGCCGCGCGCCCACTCGTACTCCAGGGCCAGCAGCGCGAGCCCCAGCGCGATGACGACCAGGCCAGGCCCCGGCAGGACCAGCATCGCGACTCCGGCGAGCACGACCAGCGGTCCGGCAACAGTCACTGCGACCCGGACGAGAACGGATCGAAGGGGGCTGGCTCCGGACCACGCGTCGATGCGGTCGAGGAGGGCGCGCGAGCGCGCGGAGAGGTGGGCGGTGTGCGTCATCGAGGTCCTTGGGTCCGGGGCCGGCGCCTCAGGGTCCCGCACCCACCTGAGAGGTGGCTGAGCCGTCAGCCCAGCCCGAGCCTCTCGGTCGTCTCCTCGCGCATCTGGACCTTGCGGATCTTGCCGGTGACCGTCATCGGGAACTCATCGACGATCACGACGTAGCGCGGGATCTTGTAGTGGCTCAGCCTCCCGTCGCAGAAGGCGCGCACAGCGTCGACGTCGAGCGGCTCGGCGCCCGCCCTCACCTTGATCCAGGCGCACAGCTCCTCGCCGTACTTCTCGTCCGGCACCCCGATCACCTGGACGTCCTCGACGTCGGGGTGCTGGTAGAGGAACTCCTCGACCTCGCGCGGGTAGATGTTCTCCCCACCGCGGATGACCATGTCCTTGATCCGGCCGACGATGTTGCAGTATCCGTCCTCGCGCATCTCGGCCAGGTCGCCGGTGTGCATCCAGCCGTCGGCATCGATGGCCTCGCGGGTCTTCTCCTCGTCCTTCCAGTAGCCGAGCATCACCGAGTAGCCGCGGGTGCAGAACTCGCCCGGGTCGCCGCGCGGCACCGTCTCGCCGGTCGCGGGGTCGACGATCTTGATCTCGAGGTGCGGGTGCACCCGGCCGATCGACGCCGTACGCCGCTCGAGGTCGTCGTCGACGCGGGTCTGGCACGAGACCGGGGAGGTCTCGGTCATGCCGTAGGCGATGCCCACCTCGGGCATGTGCATGTCGTTGACGCACCGCTTCATCACCTCGACCGGGCAGATCGACCCGGCCATGATCCCGGTGCGCAGGCTGGACAGGTCGTGCTCGGCGAAGGTCGGGTGGTTCTGCATCGCGATGAACATCGTCGGCACGCCGTAGACGCCGGTGCAGTTCTCCTCGTCGATGCAGCGCAGCGTGGTCTCGGGGTCGAAGCCGGGCGCCGGGATCACCATCGTGGCGCCGTGCGAGATGCAGCCGAGGTTGCCCATCACCATGCCGAAGCAGTGGTAGAAGGGCACCGGGATGCAGAGCCGGTCCTCGTGGGTGAAGTTGATCAGCTCGGTCGTGAAGTAGCCGTTGTTGAGGATGTTGCGGTGGCTGAGGGTGGCGCCCTTCGGGTAGCCCGTGGTCCCGGAGGTGTACTGGATGTTGATGGGCTCGTCCGCCGCGAGCGGCCAGTCCACCAGCTCGAGCAGGGTCACGCCGGGGTCGCTGACGTTGTGGTCGGTCCACTCCGGGCTGTCGAGGAACCACACCTGCTCGACCGGGACCTCGTCGCGCACCTGGCCGACCATCGCGCGGTAGTCGCTGGTCTTGAACTCGCTGGCAGAGATGAGCAGCTTGCTGCCGGACTGGTTGAGGGCGTAGGCGAGCTCGTGGGTGCGGTAGGCCGGGTTGATGTTGACCAGGATCGCCCCGATCTTCGCGGTGGCGAACTGGGTCAGCGTCCACTCGGCGCAGTTGGGTGACCAGATGGCCACCCGGTCGCCCTTGCCGATCCCGGCCCGGATCAGGCCGATGGCCAGCGCGTCGACGTCGCGGTCGAGCTCCGACCACGTCCACCGGCGCCCCGAGGCGAACTCGACCAGCGCCTCCCGGTCCGGGTGCGCGGCCACCGTCGCCTCGAAGCACTCACCGATCGTCTGCTCGAGGAGGGGCGGCTCGAGCTCGCCCTTCGCGTAGGACTCCCCTGAGTGTTGGGCTGCCTGCTGAGCCATGCCTCGAAACGTACGCCGGGCGGGTTGGTTGCCGGTAGGCATTGGTTTTCGGTGGGTAGGGTCGGCGGCGTGACCAGCACGGACACGGACCCGGTGGAGTCCGAGCCGCGGCACACGCCGTTCAAGGCGCTCCGGGAGACCGTGCTGCTGCTGGCCTTCGCGATCATCCTGGCGCTGGTCGTGAAGACGTTCTTCGTGCAGTCGTTCTACATCCCGTCGGAGTCGATGGAGCCCGGGCTCATCGTCAACGACCGGATCCTCGTCGAGAAGCCGTCCTACTGGGGCAGCGGCGGCCCGCAGCGCGGCGACGTGATCGTCTTCGACGACCCAGGGGGCTGGCTCAACGGCCTCGAGGAGGGCCAGCCGATGTCGCTGCTCGCGCGCGGCCTGGCCAAGATCGGCCTCTACCCCACCGGCGGCCATCTGGTGAAGCGCGTGATCGGGGTCGCCGGCGACACGATCCAGTGCTGCGACGACCAGGGCCGGATCATGGTCAACGGTCAGCCCATCGACGAGGACGGCTTCATCGAGCCCCAGAAGAACCCGCCGAAGTCCTGCGACGGGCCGATGCCCAGCGGCCAGATGGACTGCCACTGGACCGCTGGGCCGGTACCCGCCGGGACGGTGTTCGTGATGGGCGACAACCGCAACAACTCCGCCGACTCCTCGGTGCACCTGTGCCGGCCGAACGCCGAGCACTGCGACGACACGGCCGCCTATGTGCCCGTCACGGACGTTGTCGGCAAGGTGTTCGCGCTGGCCTGGCCGCTGGGCCGGGCACACTTCGTGCACACGCCGGACGCGTTCGACGACGTACCGGACCCCAGCTAGCGATCACCGCACGGTGTCGAAGATGTTGAGCTGGACGCCGCTGGCGTAGACGCGGGACTCACGGAGGGTGAGCTTCTGCTTGTCGTCCACGTCGTCGGCCCAGAGCCGCTTGCCGCTGCCGAGGACGACCGGGAAGACCTGCAGGTGCCACTCGTCGACGAGGCCGGCCCGGTGCAGCGACTGCGCGAGTGTCGCGCTGCCGTGGACGCCGATCGGGCCGCCGTCGCCCTCCTTCAGGGCGCGTACGGCGTCGAGGTCGCGGACCACGGTGGTGTTGGTCCAGGTGGGGCTCTCGAGGGTGGTCGAGACGACGACCTTCTCCAAGGAGTTGAACTTGTCCGCGAACTCGCCGTCACGCTCGGGCCAGGCGGCGGCGAAGCCCTCGTAGGTCCGGCGTCCGAGCAGCAGCGTCTCGGTGGCGAAGGTCTCCTCGCCCTTGAACTCGTACTGGGCCGGGTCGCTCTCGATGTCGAAGGTCCAGCCGGTGTGCTTGTAGCCCTCCTCGCCTCCGGGCGCCTCGATGACGCCGTCCAGGGAGATGAACTCGGTGACGTAGATGGTGCGCATGTCCAGATCCTCTCTGCTTCGTCGTGGTCGGTGGTGCTCGCACCCACTCCACGAGCGGGTGCGGCCGGATACGACAGCCGACCGAGGAGCTGTCAGCCCGCCAGCTCGCGCACCAGCGCGGCGGTGGCGGGGACCAGGTCGGCGCCCTCGCGGTGGACGACCCCGAAGGTGCGGGTGCCGAACGACGGCTGCTCGCGCACCCGCACGCCGGGGTGCTGGTAGGCGTCGAGCGCCGAGCGCGGCAGGAGCGTGACGCCCAGGCCGACGGCGACGAGGTTCTGGACGACCACGTAGTCGTCGCTGACGTGCCGGACCGCGGGGGTGAACCCCGCCGCGGCACAGACGTCCATGGCGTGCGCCCGGCAGCGCTCGCAGCCGACGATCCACGGCTCGCCGGCGAGGTCGGCCAGGCTCAGCCGGCGCCGCTCGGCCGCCGGGTGGTCGGCGGCGACCACCAGCGCCACCGGCTCGGCGCCGAGCGGCCGCCAGCTCAGGCCGGCCGCCGGCTCCGACCCGTCGTAGGAGAACACCAGGGCCAGGTCCGCATCACCGGCGGAGAGGAGGCCGAGCGCCTCCGGCGGCTCGGCCTCGGCCAGCTCGACGTCGACCTCGGGATGCCTGGCCCGCAGCCCGGCCACGGCGCGCGGCACGAGGGTGGCCGCGGCCGACGGGTACGCCGCCAGCCGGACCCGGCCGCGCCGCAGCGCGGTGAGGTCGGCGAGCTCCTCCTCGGCCATGTGCAGCTGGACGGCGAGGGCGTCGGCCCGCGCGAGCAGCACCCGCCCGGGCTCGGTGAGCTCGACCCCGCCGGCGCCCCGGAGCAGCAGCGCACAGCCGGCCGCCCGCTCCAGGGCGCGCAGGTGCTGGCTCACCGCGGGCTGGGTCCAGCCCAGCTCTCGGGCGGCGGCGCTGATCGAGCCGGCCCGGGCCACTGTCCGGAAGATGAGCATCCGCCGCGGATCCATAAGCAGATCTTATGACCTGGCGTACGAAGACAGGGCTTCCTTGGATCCTGGTCCGACCCGACCATGGAAGGCATGAAGACGATCGGCCTCGTCGGCGGCATGAGCTGGCACTCGACTGTGGAGTACTACCGGGTCATCAACGAGCTGGTGGCGGAGCGCCAGGGCGGCCACGCGTCGGCCCGGGTGACGCTCCAGTCGCTCGACTTCGCCGAGGTGCGGGCCTGCCAGGTCAAGGGCGACTGGGCGAGGGCCGGACGGCTGCTCGCGGACGCGGCGCAGAGCTGCGAGCGCTCGGGCGCCGACGTGGTCCTGATCTGCACCAACCTCATGCACCGGGTGGCCGACGACGTCCAGGCTGCCATCGACGTACCCCTCCTGCACATCGCCGACGCCATCGCCGACCGCGCCCGTGACGAGGGCTGGTCCCGGCTCGGTGTGCTCGGCGCCCGCTGGGTGATGGAGGAGGACTTCTACGTCGGCCGCCTGGCCGGCCACGGCCTCGACGTCGTGGTGCCGGGCCCGGACGACCGGACCGAGGTGGACCGGGTCATCTTCGAGGAGCTCACCCGCGGGATCGTGCGCGAGGAGTCACGGGCGGCGTACGCCGGGATCCTGGGCCGGCTCGCCGACCAGGGTGCCGAGGCGGTGGTGCTCGGCTGCACCGAGATCGAGCTGCTGGTCCGGCCCGAGGACGCGCCGCTGCCGGTGCTCGCCTCGATGCGCACGCACGCCGAGGCTGCGGTGGCGGTCGCGCTGGGCGACCGGGTGGCTGCCTAGTTGAACACCCTCGTGAGCTTCGCCCCCGGGGCCATGCCCAGGGCTCAGCGGCCCTCGGCCATCGCGCAGAGCGTGTCCATGGCCTTGGGGGCGTCCGCGGTCACCATCGGGCCGATGTCGTCGGCGCCCGGACCGGTCACCCAGGTGCTCACGGTCACCTCGGCGCCCTCGGCCGAGTCCTTGACCACGTGGTCGATGTGGATGCTGAGTCCGCCCATCTCGAGCCGGTCGAGGTAGCGGTGGCCGGGCTCGACGATCTCGAGCGTCACCGGAACCTCGATGCCGCCGGTCAGGACCATGGTCCCGGCCGCGCCCTCGGCGAAGTGACCCTCGAGCGCCACGCACTCCACCGACGGGTCCCAACAGTGCCAGCTCCCCGGATCGCTCCACAGCCTCCAGACGTCCTGCGAGGTCGCTGAGGTGGTCACGGTCCGCGAGTGCTCGAAGGTCACGGGTCGAACCTAACCGCATCGTCCGGACGAGGTAAGCCTTGACATCTCGCAACAGCGGCCCCGGGGGCTTCAGTCGATGCGGGCCACCCTCATCTCGCGGTCGCCGAACCGCACCCGGTCGCCCTCTCGAATCGTGGCCGGCTTGCCGCCCACCAGCCGCCTGGTGACCCCGGCCCGGATCAGCAGCGACCCGTTGGTGGAGCCACGATCCATGACCACGAGCGCCCCGTCGGGCACCACCTGGAACTGCGCGTGCGTCTTGGACAGGCTCATGTCGTCCGACGGCAGCGTCACGAGCCGCTTCACCGGCTCACCGGGCCGGGGCTCGGGACGGCGGCCGACGAGGGTGAGCCCACGCACCTCGAACTGCTCGCCGGTGTCGAAGGTGACCTGCCAGCGGGCCCCGGCTCTCGCGGCCGGCGCCGGCCGGGGCTGGGTGCGCTCACCGGCAGCCAGGCCGGGCGGCGGCGCCGAGGGGCGTGGGCCACGAGCAGGTGGTTCGGCCGGCGGAGCGGCCGGAGCGTCCCCGACGAGCGGCCAGCCCAGCCCCTGCCGCGGGGTCACCGCCGGGGCGACCGGCGGGGTCACTGGCGGCTCGGCCAGCGGCTCGGACGGCGTGGCCGGGCGCCTGCCGCGGGTCGGGATCCGGCGCGGCGGAGTCGGGGAGGCCGGCACGAGCCGCATCGCGGTGAGGTTCACGACCTGGCGCGGCGGCTCCTCGTCCGGCTCCTCGGCCGCCGCCCGCGGGCGCACGTCGACCACCACCGTCCCGGTGCGCAGGTCGTGCCAGCCGCGGCGCCATCCCGACGGGTCGACCATCGCGGTCCAGGCGAGCGCGGCGGCGCCGAAGCCGAGGGTGGGCAGCGTGGCGACGCCGAGGATCAGGGTGCGCAGCGTCGCGCGGGCCACGCCGACCGGCCGCGCGTCCTCGGCGGAGAGGACCCGCAGCCCGAGCATGGCCTTGCCCGGGGTGAGCCCGTAGAGGCCGACGAGCATCGAGGTGACCAGCCCGACGAGGAGCACCGTCCCCGCGATCGCGGCGATGCCGGTCCAGAGATGACCGGGCTCGATCAGGGTGACGTAGGCGACGTAGGCCTCGCAGGCCAGGATCCCCCAAGCGATGAGCCGGTCGATCACGAACGCGTAGAACCGCCGATCGGCTCCGGCCACCAGATGCTCGACGGCCAGCTCCTCGGCGTACGCCTCGGTGACGTAGCTGGTGGTCACGGGAGACCTCAGGGGCTGGCGACCTGGATGGTCACCCCGTCGCCCAGGTCGATGATCGCGCCTGGGATCAGCTGCACCGCCACGCCCGGGGACAGGTCCTCCGGGCCGAGGCCGGGCTGGACGACCACGGTCCCGTTGGTGGAGCCGAGGTCGGTCACCACCGCACTGCCATGGTCGGCCCCGGAGCCGGGCCGGACCTCGACGTGGGTCGAGGAGATCTCCAGGTGCGGGCTCGGCACGGTGACCAGCCGCGGCTGCTCGGTGTCGTTGAAGTGGCGCGCCTCGGGGGCCCTGCCGATCACGACCGCGCGGTCCACGTCGACGACCTCGCCGTTGGAGATGAGCAGCCGGGCGACCGGGACGGTGACGTCGGGCGCGGGCGGCTGGCCCGGGATGCCCGGCGGGGCCGGCGGTGGGGGCTGCCAGGCGCCGGTCACGGTGAGCCCGTCGTGGTCGGTCTCGGGCGCCGCGGGGGGCGCCTCGACTGGAGGCGGCGGCACGGGCACCGGAGGCGTGGGGATCCAGTCCGGCGGCTCGGGTGAGCGCGCCGGTGGGATCGGCTCCGCGCCGTGGTCGACGTCGTCCTCGTGATCGTCGGCGTCCGCGGGCAGCGGGAACTCGCGCTCGTAGGCCGGCTCCGACCCGATCTCGTCGGGACCCTCGTGGGCCGGCGCCTCGTCGAGCCGGGAGATGCGGAACAGGCCACCGTCGACGACGTACGACGTGGTGTCGAGCCCGAGCGGGTCCTCGCGCAGGACGATGCTCATCCGCTCCACCTCGGCGAAGGACCGCTCGACCCAGGTGGTGGCGTCGGAGCCCTCGAGCGCGACGGTCTCACCGGCGACCCGGAACTCGGCGCGGGCGGGGCCGCGGATGACCACCCGGGTCTCGCCCTCGCCGGTGCTGACCAGCACGAACGCCGGCAGGTCGCGCAGCCCGCCCGAGATCAGCGCGTCGAGGGTGACGTCGAACCCGGCACCACCGTCGACGAGCTCCCACAGGCCGGCGACCCGGGGCTTCTCGGTCGGCGGGAGGATGACCACGGCTCGGTCGCCGACGATGCCGAACCAGTCCCCGGGCCGGTAGGAGCGCACGCTTGCATCCGCCATGGCCTACGAGACACCCCCTAGCTTCTGCTCGAGACTCGCCCACTGTCGCTCGGAGTCGTAGGGCTGGTCGGGGCCCAATCCCACCACATCGACGACCACCGCGGTCGCGTTGTCGTCACCGCCGGCATCGAGGGCGGCCGCGACCAGCCGATCGGCCGCGTCGCGCGGGTCGGGGCTCTGCGTGAGGATCTCCGCGATCCGGGTGTCGTCGACCAGGCCGCTGATCCCGTCGGTGCACAGCAGCAGCCGCTCGGCCTCGGCGAGGCTGAGCGCGAAGAAGTCGGCCGGCTCGAGCACCGGCCCGCCGAGGGCCCGGGTGATCACGTGGCGCTCCGGGTGCGAGCTCGCCTGGGCCGCGGTGATCTCCCCGGAGTCGACCATCTCCTGCACCACGCTGTGGTCGACGCTGACCTGGCGCAGCTGGCCGGCCGCCACGGCGTAGATCCGCGAGTCGCCGAGGTTGGCGAGCAGCCACGCGGGCGCGCCGGCGTCGTCCTCGACGAGGAGCGCCGCGACCACGGTGGTGCCCGGCGTACGACGTGGCCCGGGGCCGTGGGCGGCGAGCTCGCCGATCCGGCGTTGGCTGGCCTCGAGTGCGGCGGTCACCGCCTCCCGGCCGCGGGTCGGCTCGAAGCCCCGCTCGGCCAGCCGCGCGAACTCCTCCACCACGATCCGGCTGGCCACGTCGCCGTCCTCGTGGCCGCCCATGCCGTCGGCGACCACGAAGACCGGCGGTGCGACGAGGTAGGCGTCCTCGTTGGTCTCCCGCAGCAGCCCGACATCGGTGGCCGCGCCGTGGTGGAGCTGGACCTGGCTCACCGCGCAGGGCCCGTCAATAGACTTGGCCGGATGGCATCGCCCGGGTTCCGCTCGCTCGCCGACCAGCTGCGAGGCTGGCCGGACGACCGGCTGTCCCGGCTGCTCACCGAGCGTCCCGACCTGGCCACACCCGCTCCTCATGACTCCGGCCAGCTGGCCTCCCGCGCCGCCACCCGCTCCTCGATCCTGCGCGCGCTCGACCAGCTGAACCGACTCGAGCTCTCCGTTCTAGATGCCCTCGCGGTCACAGGTCAAACGTCGCCCGAGACGCTCACGAGCATCGTGCACGCCGATCCGTCGGCCGTCCAGCGCGCCGTCACGCGGCTGGTGGACCTCGCCCTCGCGTGGGAGTCGCCGGGCGGGCTTCGGCCGCTGACCGGGGTCGCCGAGGGGTTGACCGGCGGACCCGGCGCGGGCGTCAGCGGGCTGCGGCCGTCCAGCTCACCCACGCCGCCGCCGGCTGAGGTCTCCGAACGGCTGGGCGAGCTCTCGCCGGCGGCCCGGGCCATGCTCGAGCACGTCCTCGACGCCGGCGGCGAGGCCACCACGGAGGGACGGCACACCGTGTCGCCCGAGGACGCCGCGACGCCGGCCGAGGAGCTGCTCTCCCGGCGGCTGCTGGTGCCCCGCGGCACCGGCACGGTGGTCGTCCCGGGTGAGGTCGGGATCGCCCTGCGCGGCGGCCACACGACGACCGAGCCGGTCGACGACATACCGGCCCTGGCCACCACCGAGCGCGCGGAGGCGCAGGTGGACGCGGTGGCCGCGGGCGCGGCCTTCGAGGCGGTCCGCCGGCTCGAGCTGCTCCTCGACCTCTGGGGGGCCGAGCCGCCGACGGCGCTGCGCAGCGGCGGGCTCGGCGTCCGCGACCTGCGCGCGACCGCGGCGGCACTGCACCTCGACGAGGCCACCCTCGCGCTGCTCGTCGAGGCGGCGTCGGCCGGCGGGCTCATCGCCACCGCCGCCGACCCCGCCGGGCAGCCGGTCTGGCTGCCGACCGACCTGGTCGACGGCTGGGTGCTGCGACCACCCGCCGAGCGGTGGGCCGGGCTGGCCCGCACCTGGCTGGAGAGCCCCCGGATGCCCGGGCTCGTCGGCTCCCGCGACACCGCGGGCAAGCCCTGGAACGCCCTCTCCCCCGAGCTGGCCGGCCTGCACATGGCGGAGACCCGGGGGATGACCCTGGCCGCGTTGGCCACGCTGGCGCCCGGGGAGTGCCTGGCGGCCGGCACCGGGGTGCCGTCGGTGGCCGCGCAGCTGCGCTGGCAGCGGCCGCGCCGGCCGCGCACCCGCGACGACCAGGTGCTGTGGACGGTCGCCGAGGCGGCGATGCTCGGCGTCACGGGGCTCGACGGCCTGGCGTCGTACGCGCGCGACCTGCTGGCCGGCGAGGACGAGAAGGCCGCGAAGGCGCTGGCCGGACTGCTCCCCGAGCCGGTCGACCACGTGCTCCTGCAGGCCGACCTCACCGCGGTCGCGCCCGGACCGCTGGAGTCGCGGCTGGCCCGCCGGTTGCAGCTCCTCGCCGACGTCGAGTCGCGCGGCGGGGCCACCGTCTACCGGTTCACGCCCGGCTCGGTGCGCCGTGCGCTCGACACCGGCTGGACCGCCGTGGAGCTCCACGAGTTTCTCGAGTCCGTGTCGCGGACCCCGGTCCCCCAGCCGCTGACCTACCTGGTCGACGACACCGCCCGGACCTTCGGCGCGGTGCGGCTCGGGCACGCCGAGGCGTTCCTGCGGGCCGACGACGAAGCGGCCCTCACCGAGCTGCTGCACCACCCGAAGGCCCCGTCGCTCGGGCTGCGCCGGCTGGCGCCCACGGTGCTGGTGAGCAGTGTCCCGCTCGACCTCCTGCTGCCACGGCTGCGCGAGCTCGGCGTGGCCCCGGTGGTCGAGGCCGAGGACGGCACCGTGCACGTGGTCCGGCCGGACGCCCGCCGGGCCCGCACGCCGCGGGAGCACCGCGGCCGCGGCGCCGCCGCGGCCCGGCGTACCGCGACGGTCTCCGCCGTGGTCACCGCGATCCGGGCCGGCGACCGGGCCGCGTCGTCCCGCCCGGTTGCGCCCGAGGCGGCGCTCTCGCCGTCGGGCTCGCTGGCCGCGCTGCGCGAGGCGGCCGAGGTCGGGACCCCCGTGCTCATCGTCTACGTCGACAACCACGGCACCCGCAGCGAGCGGGTCGTCGACCCGGTCTCGGTCGAGGGCGGCGTGCTCACCGCGCACGACCAGCGGGCGGACGACGTCCGCACCTTCGCCGTCCACCGGATCACTGCTGTAAGACCCATTTCGGGGTAGCGACCTACACTGGCTGGGTGGACTTCATCCGGTACGCCGAGCGATCGGCCGGCCTCCTCAACGCCGAGATCACCGGCGTTGACGCACTCCGGGCCCATCTCGCGGACCGCGACTGGCTGGTGCTGCAGAGCACCGACCGCGACTGCATGCTGCTGCGGAAGTTCCAGCGCGAGCTGCGCCCGGTCTTCGAGGCCTCGGCCGCCGGCGACACCCAGGCGGTCGTCGACGGCATCAACGAGCTGATGGTCCGGCACCCGATCACCCCGCAGATCTCCAACCACGACCCCGGGCACCTGCACATCCACGCGGCCTCCAAGACCCAGTCGGTCGCCGAGCTGCTCGTGGGCGAGGCGCTGCTCGGCCTGGCCAACCTGGTCTGCGACCTCGGCCCGACCCGGCTGGGCCTGTGCGCGGCCGCGCCGTGCACCAACGTCTACGTCGACACCTCGCCCAACCAGTCGCGCCGCTACTGCTCCGACCGCTGCTCCTCGCGGGCCAACGTCGCGGCCTACCGGGCTCGGCAGAAGGCCGTGGCGTCGGCGTGAGGTGCGGGTGGGAGTTTCGTCGGCCAGCCGACGGATCTCTCGCAAGGACGACGAAACTCTGTCGTCCCAGCGAGGGTTTCGTCGGCCAGCCGACGGATCTCCCCATCCCGAGGCGCCCATGAACGACGGACCCCTCATCGTCCAGTCGGACAAGACGCTGCTGCTCGAGGTCGACCACGAGCGCGCCGCCGACTGCCGCAAGGCGATCGCGCCGTTCGCCGAGCTCGAGCGGTCGCCAGAGCACATCCACACCTACCGGCTCACGCCGCTCGGGCTCTGGAACGCCCGGGCCGCCGGGCACGACGCCGAGCAGGTCGTCGACACCCTGCTGGAGTACAGCCGGTACGCCGTCCCCCACGCGCTGCTCGTCGACGTGGCCGAGACGATGGCCCGCTACGGCCGGCTCCGGCTGGAGAAGCACCCGACCCATGGGCTCGTCCTCGTCTCGAACGACCGCCCCGTCCTCGAGGAGGTGCTGCGCGCCAAGAAGGTCGCCGGGATGCTCGGCATCCGCATCGACGACGACACCGTCGCCGTGCACCCCTCCGAGCGAGGCAACCTCAAGCAGGCGCTGCTCAAGCTGGGCTGGCCGGCCGAGGACTTCGCCGGCTACGTCGACGGCGAGGCGCACCCGATCTCGCTGGACTTCACCGACTGGCACCTGCGCGACTACCAGCGCGAGGCGGCCGAGTCGTTCTGGCACGGCGGCTCCGGGGTCGTCGTGCTGCCCTGCGGCGCCGGCAAGACCCTGGTCGGCGCGGCGGCGATGGCGCACGCGCAGGCCACCACGCTGATCCTGGTGACCAACACCGTCTCCGCCCGGCAGTGGAAGGACGAGCTGCTCCGGCGTACGTCCCTGACCGAGGACGAGATCGGCGAGTACTCCGGCTCGGTCAAGGAGATCCGGCCGGTCACCATCGCGACCTACCAGGTGATGACGACCAAGCGCTCCGGGGTCTATCGCCACCTCGAGCTCCTCGACGCGCGCGACTGGGGGCTGATCGTCTACGACGAGGTGCACCTGCTGCCGGCGCCGATCTTCCGGATGACCGCCGACCTCCAGGCCCGGCGGCGGCTCGGGCTGACCGCGACCCTGGTGCGCGAGGACGGCCGCGAGGGTGACGTGTTCTCGCTGATCGGGCCCAAGAGGTACGACGCCCCGTGGAAGGACATCGAGTCGCAGGGCTGGATCGCCCCGGCGGACTGCGTCGAGGTCCGGGTGACCCTGCCCACCGACGAGCGGCTGGTCTACGCGACCTCCGAGCCGGACGAGCGCTACCGCATCGCGTCGTGCACGTCGCAGAAGCTGCAGGTGGTCCGCGACCTCATCGCCGCCCACGCCGCGCAGCCGACCCTGGTGATCGGGCAGTACATCGACCAGCTCGACGAGCTCGCCGCCGCCCTCGACGCCCCGGTCATCAAGGGCGAGACCCCCGTGAAGGAGCGGCAGCGGCTCTTCGACGCGTTCCGCCACGGCGAGGTCGGGCTGCTCGTCGTCTCGAAGGTCGCCAACTTCTCCATCGACCTGCCCTCGGCCGAGGTCGCGATCCAGGTGTCCGGCTCGTTCGGCTCGCGCCAGGAGGAGGCGCAGCGGCTGGGCCGGCTGCTGCGGCCCAAGACCGAGGGCAAGTCCGCGCACTTCTACGCGATCGTCTCGCGCGACACCGTCGACGCGGACTTCGCCCAGAACCGGCAGCGGTTCCTGGCCGAGCAGGGCTACGCCTACCGCATCGTCGACGCCGAGGACCTGCCGGCCTGACGCCGCTCGCCGGCCAGCCGTGGCTCTCCGGTGCCTCTCGCCAGCGCCACCGAGAACACGGTGAAGCAGGCGGTGAAGGCGAGGCAGCCGGGCGAGGTGACGGCGTAGCCGATGAACGTCGCGACGACCACGGGGACCACCGCCCACCAACGCACGATGCCCGAACGGCACAGCGCGAGGGTCGCGAGCTGAAGCGCCAGCGCGAGACCGATCGGGCGGGGCAGCCGGAAGCAGGGAAGCCCCACGAGATCGCCTCCATGACAGCGCGGCAGGCCCGCCGGGACCGGCCGTGGACGGTCAGCTCCATCTTCGTCTCCCTTCACCTGGTTCACGCGACACTCGTCCCCACCGGCCTACCTCGGGGGCGAGACCCCGCTCCTTGGTGAGGCGGAACTACCATCGCGACGTGTCCGATGCGTCCGTCCTCGCGTACTTCGGGGACGGACCCGAGCGGGTCTACCAGTTCCTGCAGTGGCTCCCGGTCCTCGACGTACTCGACCAGAGCCAGCCGGTGAACGTCGTCCTCCGCGACCCGGGCACCGCCGCGGTCGTCCGGCCGCGGACCGGGCTGCCGGTGCTGGTCGCCGAGCCGTTCGCCGAGCTGCGGGCGCTGTACGCCGAGCTCGACGCCGCGGTCGGGCTCTACTGCAACAACTCGCCCCGGAACTTCGAGTCGCTGCTCGAGCCGCGGATGCTGCACGTCCACGTGAGCCACGGCGAGAGCGACAAGCACAGCTCGGCAAGCAACAACGCCAAGGCCTACGACCGGGTGTTCGTGGCCGGCGAGGCGGCGGTGCAGCGCTACCGGCACGGCCTGCTCGACTTCGACACCGATCGGCTGGTCCGGATCGGCCGGCCGCAGCTCGACCTCCGGCCGCCCGCGGTGCTACCCCCCAGCAGCCGCCGCACCGTGATCTACGCGCCCACCTTCGAGGGCGACGCGGACTACAACAACTACTCCTCGATCGACGTGCTGGGACCCGAGATCGTCGGCCGGCTGCTCGCCGTGCCCGACGTGCGCCTCGTCTACAAGCCGCATCCGCGGATCCCGCACAGCCAGGACCCGTTCGTCCGGTCCGCGCACCGCGAGGTCGTCCGGCTCGTCACCGAAGCCACCGAACGCGACCCGGGCGCGTGGCACGCCGTCCTCGAGGACGCCGACATCCTCGCGGTGCTGCCGGACTGCGACGCCATGGTCACTGACGTGTCGTCGGTCGGCCTGGACTGGCTCTACCTGCGCACCGACCAGCCGCTGTTCGTCGTCGATCGGCACGAGGACATCGCCCGGCTGCACGCCGAGGTGCCGGTGAGCCAGTGCGCCGACGTCGTCGACTCGACCACCGTGGCCGGGCTGGGAGACCTGGTCGCCGCGCGGCTCGAGCACGACGAGCTGCGGCCGGCCCGTGCGGCCATGCGCCGTCACTACTTCGACGACGTCGCCGTCGGCGAGAGCACCACCCGCTTCGTCGACGCGGTGCGCGACCTGGTCTCGCTGCGGGACCGGCTGCTGGAAGCCAAGACGGAGACGGGCGCGCTCAACTGACCCGCGGAGGTCTCGACAGGCTCGACCAGCG
>NZ_DASUFR010000185.1:0-51821 GCF_036274455.1 Nocardioides sp.
TACGCCGCCTGCCACTGGTGCCACGTGATGGCCCACGAGTCGTTCGAGGACGAGGCCACTGCGGCCTACCTCAACGAGCACTTCGTCAGCATCAAGGTCGACCGCGAGGAGCGCCCGGACGTCGATGCGGTCTACATGGACGCGACCACGTCGATGACCGGGCAGGGTGGCTGGCCGATGACCTGCGTGCTCGACCACGACGGCAGCCCGTTCTTCGCCGGGACCTACTTCCCCGACCAGCCCCGCCACGGGCAGCCCAGCTTCACCCAGGTCCTCCAGGCGCTGGTCGACGCCTGGGAGAACAAGGGCGAGGACGTGCGGCGGGTCGCGGCCAGGCTGCGCGAGCACCTCGGCCGCAGCACCGCACTGACCGCCGGGACGATCACCGACGAGACCCTGGGCCAGGCGGTGACGCTCCTCGAGCGGGACTACGACGGTGTGAACGGCGGCTTCGGCACCGCGCCAAAGTTCCCGCCGACGATGGTGCTGGAGTTCCTGCGCCGCCGCGACGCGAAGCCGATGCTGACGCGCACCCTCTCGCTGATGGCGAGCGGCGGCATCTATGACCAGCTCGGCGGCGGCTTCGCGCGCTACTCGGTCGACGCCCGCTGGGTCGTGCCGCACTTCGAGAAGATGCTCTACGACAACGCGCAGCTGCTCGGCCTCTACGCCCGCGTGGGTGGCGAGCTCGGCGACCGCGTCGCTCGTGACACCGCGGAGTTCATGCTCCGGGAGCTGCGCACCGACGAGGGCGGGCTGGCCTCGGCCCTGGACGCCGACAGCGAGGGTGTCGAGGGACGGTTCTACGTCTGGACCCCTGCCGAGCTCCGCGACGTGCTCGGGCCCGAGGACGGCGCGTGGGCCGCGCGCGCACTCTCGGTCACCCAGGCCGGCACGTTCGAGTCCGCTGGACCCGACGGAGCCACCTCGGTGCTGCAGCGGCTGGAGGAGCCCGACGACGACGAACGGTTCGCGCGGGTCCGCACGGCGCTGTTCGAGGCCCGGGAGAAGCGGGTGCGCCCGGCGCGTGACGACAAGGTGGTCGCGGCCTGGAACGGCCTGGCCATCACCGGGCTCTGCGACGCCGGGTACGTCGAGCCGGCGGCGGTCGCGGGCGAGCTGCTGTGGCAGGTGCACGTGGTCGACGGCCGGTTGCGGCGGGTCTCGCGGGACGGGGTCGTCGGCACGCCGGCCGGGGTCCTGGAGGACCACGGCTGCGTCGCCTCGGGGTTCCTGTCGCTGGTCCAGGCGACCGGCGACGCCGTCTGGCTCGACCGGGCCCGGCACCTGCTGGACGACGCACTCGAGCGGTTCCGCGCCGACGACGGCGGCTTCTTCGACACCGCCGCGGACGCCGAGGTGCTCGTGGCCCGGCCCCGAGACCCCTCCGACAACGCGAGCCCGTCCGGGCTGTCCTCGATGGTGCACGCCCTGGTCACCGCCCACGCGTTGACCGGCGAGGGTCGATACCGCCAGGCGGCCGAGGAGGCGCTGGCCACGGTCGCGCCGCTGGCCGAGCAGGCGCCGCGTTTCGCCGGCTGGTCACTGGCCGCGGCGCAGACCATGGTCTCCGGGGGCCCGCTCGAGGTCGCGGTCGTGGGCCCGGACACCGACGCCCGACGCGCGCTCGCCGCCCGGGCCCGCCTGCACCCGGGCGCGGTGGTCATCGAGTCCGACGGCCCGCGCGACGACGTGCCGCTCCTGTCCGGGCGCGCCCCGCTCGACGGCCGGCCGGCGGCCTACGTCTGCCGTGGCTTCGTCTGCGACCGGCCGGTGACCTCCGTCGAGGAGCTCACCCCGCTGCTGCGCTGACGAGCCGGTCGCCGAGCTCCGAGCGCAGGTAGAGCACCGAGCGCCCGTGGCGGGCCGAGGTCAGCAGGCCGGCGGCGCGCAGCGCCCGCAGGTGCTGGTTGACGGCGCTCACCGTCACGCCCAGCCGGACCGCGAGCTCGGTCGAGGAGGCCGGCGACTCCAGCAGCGCCAGCAGCCGGGCCCGGACGCGCCCGACCAGGTTCTCGAGCGATCCCGCGGACGCTGCGCCCGGCTCCGCCTCCCAGAGCGTGCCCAGGCCGCGGGCGCCGTACATGATGAGTGGAGGCTCCTCGGGTGAGATCGGTGGGCTCGCCCCGCGGGTGAACATCGTCGGCACGAGGGTGAGCCCCTCGCCGGCCGTGGAGCGCCGGAACCTGAGGGTGGCGACGGTCTCGACCAGGACCACGTCGTCGACGAGCCGGATCTTCGGCGAGAGGTCCGCGAACATCGCGGCGAGCCCGTCCCGCGCGATCGTCCGCCCCCGGAACACGACGTCCGCCTCCAGGACGGTGCGCATCCGTGGCCACCACGGCTCGAAGCAGCTGTCCCAGTACGCCGCGAGTGCGTCCACGATCCGGCGCAGCAGCCGGTCCTTGCGGCCCGACAGCACCGGCGGGCGCGCCTGCGGGTCGGGGTGCACCTCGGCGAGGTCGGAGCGGACGACGGCGAGCGGGGTCTCCGCGAGCGCATCCAGCTGCTCGGAGAACCTCGTCAGCGGGGACCACGGCCTCGGCGTCAGGAAGTCCGGGGTCCAGAGCTCCTCGTTGGTGAGGGCCAGCAGCAGCTCGCCGTCGAGCTCGGCCCGGGCCCCCGTGGTGAGGTTGAACCACGGCAACATCAGCGGGTAGCGCCCCGGGTCGCGCCATGTGCGCAGCGACAGCGCCAGCTCGTTCATCGGCGAGATCGCGAACCGCACCTCACCCAGGTCGGCACCGGCGAGCTCGTACTCGACCAGCCCCACCATGAAGCCATACGCTACATCGTTGGTGCCGGTGCAGCCGTCCGTGACACAACCGTCGGGTGCTCCACCACCTCCGAACCCTGCTGCTGCCGAGCGACCACGTCGAGCGCGCGCTGACACTCTCGACCACCACCGCGGCCCTGTCGACCGGCCTCTTCTACACCGTCAGCGCGCTCTACTTCACCCGGGTCGTCGGGCTCGCCGCGGCCACGGTGGGGCTGGGGCTGACCGTGGCGGGCGGGGTGGGCGTGGCAGCGTCGTTCGCGGGTGGGTACGCCGCGGACCGGGTCGGTGCGGACCGGCTCCAGCTCTGGGGGAACGCGGTCCAGGGCCTGGCCTTCCTGGCCTACGTCCTGGCCGGCTCGGCGCTCGCGTTCACCCTCGTCGCCTGTGTCGCGGTCGGCGCCCGCAGCCTCCAGAGCACCGCCAAGGCGACCGTGCAGGCGCGGTGGTTCTCGGGGCCCGAGCGGGTGGCGATCCGGGCCCGGCTCCGGGTGGTGACGAACGTGTTCATCGGCGTCGGCACCGTCCTCGCCGGCGTCGCGCTGCTCGCGGACAGCGCCGCGGCGTTCCGCGCCACGATGGTCGCCGTGGGCGTGTTCGCGACCCTGGCCACCGTGCCGCTGGCCCGGCTGCGCGACCGGGTGCCCGGCTTCGGTGCGCGGATGGACGCACACCGCGCACCCGACCGGGTGCCCGGGCCCTCACCGATGGGCGACCGGACCTACCTGACCTTGGTGGCGCTGACGTCGGTGACCGCGATGCAGTTCGGGATCCAGACCGTCGGGGTGCCGCTGTGGGTCGCGACCCGGACCGACGCGCCGACGGTCGTGATCTCGGCCCTGCTGGTGATCAACACCGCCTTCGTGGCCGCCTTCCAGGTGCGCGCCGCGCGCGGCACCGACGACGTACGCCTGGCCGGTCGCACCGCCCGGCGCGGCAGCCTCCTGCTCGCGGCAGCGTGCCTGATGTACGGCGTCACCGGACCCCTCGGAGCCCTGGTGGCGGTGGTGGTGCTGGTGCTCGCCGGTCTGCTCGGCGCCTGGGCCGAGGTCTGGACCGAGGCCGGTGCCTGGGGCCTCGCCTTCGAGCTCGCCGACCCCGCGAGCGCGGGGCGCTACCAGGGCCTGTTCACCACGGGCTACTCGTTGGCCGGCATGGTCGCTCCCGCCCTCGTCACCGCCACCGCGGTCGACCACGGCCTGTCCGGCTGGGCGGTGCTGGCCGTCGTCTTCGCCCTCGCCGGCGTCTCGCTCGGGGCGCTCGCACGGCGTGCTGCGGACCCATGTCCGGGCGAGCTCGCGCTCGTGGCCTGAGCCGGGGGTGGCGGGAGTAGGTTCGCCCCATGCCGGGCGACAGCTACGACTACGTCATCGTGGGCGCCGGAAGCGCAGGCGCCGTCCTCGCCGCGAGGCTCAGCGAGGACCCCGGCGTGACCGTCTGCCTGCTCGAGGCCGGCGGCGAGGCGGACGCCGACGAGGTGATGATCCCCGCGGCGTTCGCGACCCTGTTCAAGACCGGGTGGGACTGGAGCTATGAGACCGTCGAGCAGAAGCAGCTCCACGGCCGGCGCGCCTACTGGCCGCGGATGAAGGCGCTCGGCGGCTGCTCGTCGATGAACGCCATGATCTACATCCGCGGCAACCGCGCCGACTACGACGGCTGGCGCGACCAGCACGGCGCCGAGGGGTGGGGCTTCGACGACGTCCTGCCCTACTTCGTCAAGGCCGAGCGCAACACCCGGCTCGGCGCCCCGCTGCACGGCCAGGACGGTCCGCTGTGGGTCGAGGACCGGGTCTACACCCACCCGCTCAGCCATGCCTTCGTCGACAGCGCGGTGAGCGCCGGGCACAAACCGACCGACGACTTCAACGGCGCCTCGCAGGAGGGCGCGGGGCTCTACCAGGTCACCTGCCGCAAGGGGCGGCGCTGGTCGACCAACGAGGCCTACCTGAAGCCGGCGCGGTCGCGCCCCAACCTCACGGTGACGACCGGTGCCCTCGCCACCGGCGTGGTGCTCGAGGGGTCGCGGGCCACCGGGGTGACCTTCCGGCAGGCCGGCGCGACGCACGCCGTCACCGCGACGCGCGAGGTGCTGCTGTGTGGCGGAGCGATCAACAGCCCGCAGCTGCTCATGCTCTCCGGCATCGGGCCGGCCGGCCACCTGCGCGAGGTCGGCGTCGAGCCGAAGGTCGACCTGGCCGGCGTCGGCGCCGGTCTCCAGGACCACCCCGTCGTGCCCCTGATCTGGGAGACCCACGGCGCGAGCGACCTCGCCCAGCTCAACAACGTCCGCAACTTCGCGCGCTGGAAGCTGCGGGGGACCGGTCCGCTCGCCTCCAACGTCGGCGAGGCCGGCGCCTTCTTCGTCAGCCGCGACGGCTTGGCGGCACCGGACCTGCAGATCCACATGGCGCCGTCGGGCTTCTACGACAACGGTCTGCACGAGCCGACGAAGGCGATGGTCACCGTGGCGCCGACCCTGGTCTCGGTCGCCAGCCGAGGGACCCTGCGGCTCCGTTCGGCCGACCCGACCTGGCACCCGGCGATCGACGCGGCCTACTTCGACGACCAGGCGGACCTCGACGCGCTGCTGGTCGGGCTGCGGCGGACGCTGGAACTCTGCACGCAGGGGGCGCTGGCGGCGTACCTGGGCCGGCCCTGGCAGCTGCCGGAGCACCCGACCGACGAGGAGCTCGTCGAGCACGCGCGACAGTGGGCCCAGACGCTCTTCCACCCGACGTCGACCTGCGCGATGGGCACCGGCGAGGACGCGGTCGTCGATCCCGCCCTGCGCGTGCGCGGCGTCGACGGGCTCCGGGTCGTCGACGCGTCGGTGATGCCGGCCGTCGTACGCGGCAACACCAACGCCCCCACGATCATGATCGGCGAGAAGGCCGCCGACCTCGTCAAGGAGAGCAGATGACCGCTACCGAGGCCCGCGCCGACGCCGGGCAGGCCACGACCTTCGAGTCGCTCGACCCGCGCACCGGCGACGTGGTCGGCACCCACCCGGTCCACACCGCCGACGAGGTGCGGGCCGCGGTCGCGCGCGCCCGTGAGGAGGCGGCATGGTGGAAGGGGTTGTCGTTCGACGAGCGCGAGAAGCACCTGCAGGCGTGGAAGGGCGTGATGACGCGCCGTCTCGCCCAACTGGCGGGGCTGATGCACCGCGAGACGGGCAAGCCGCACAGTGACGCCATGCTCGAGGCGGCGCTGGCCGTCGACCATCTCTCGTGGGCGGCGTCGCACGCCGGGAAGGTGCTCAGGCGTCGCAAGGTCCCCTCCGGGCTCCTGATGGCCAACCAGGCGGCCTACGTCGAGTACCAGCCGCTCGGCGTCGTCGGCGTGATCGGGCCGTGGAACTACCCGGTGTTCACACCGATGGGCTCGATCGCCTACGCGTTGGCGGCCGGCAACGCCGTCGTCTTCAAGCCGTCGGAGTACACCCCCGGTGTCGCCGAGTGGCTGGCCCGGACCTTCCTCGAGACGGTCGGCCGGCCGGTGCTGTCCGTGGTCACAGGGTTCGGGGAGACCGGCCACGCGCTGTGCACCGCGGGCGTGGACAAGGTCGCCTTCACCGGATCTCCCGCGACCGGCAGGAAGGTCATGGCCGCCTGCGCCGAGACGCTCACCCCGGTCGTGATCGAGGCCGGTGGCAAGGACCCGCTCCTGGTCGACGAGGACGCCGACGTCGAGGCCGCCGCCGACGCGGCGATCTGGGGAGCGTGCTCCAACGCCGGCCAGACCTGCGCCGGCGTCGAGCGGGTCTACGTCCACGAGAGGGTCTACGACGAGTTCCTCGCCACGCTGACCGACAAGGCCCGCGCGATCACCGCCCACGAGGGCCCGGACTCGCAGATCGGGCCGATCACGATGCCCAGGCAGCTCGACGTCATCAAGGCGCACATCACCGACGCGCTGATCCGCGGTGGCCGCGCGGTCGTCGGCGGTGCCGACGCGGTCGGTGCGCGGTTCGTGCAGCCGACCGTCCTGGTCGACGTACCGGAGGACTCCGAGGCCGTCCAGCACGAGACCTTCGGCCCGACCGTCACCGTCCGCAAGGTGCGCGACATGGACGAGGCCGTCGAACTGGCCAACGCCACCCGCTACGGCCTCGGCTCCACGGTGTTCTCCAAAGCCCGCGGGATGGAGCTCGCCTCCCGCATCCGCTCCGGCATGACCGCTGTCAACGGCGTCATCACCTTCGCCGGGATCCCCTCCCTGCCCTTCGGTGGCGTCGGGGACTCCGGTTTCGGACGGATCCACGGCCCGGACGGCCTCAAGGAGTTCACCTTCGCCAAGGCGATCGCCCGGCAGCGGTTCAAGCCGCTGCTCGCGCTCACGACCTTCGACCGCACCGAGAAGGCCGACCGGCAGCTCGCCTCGATCATCACGATGCTGCACGGGCGCGGGACGACGATTCCCAAGGGCTGACATTCCTGCCACGGTGGCGGTGGCGGAGCAACCGCTCTCCACGTGGACAACCGTTGCAGACCCACCGCTCCCCCCGGAGCGAGCGTCAGCGCAGTGCGTAGGTGGCCATGGAGATCCCCACGTAGTGGGAGACGAAGGCCAGGATCGTGAACGAGTGGAAGACCTCGTGGAAGCCGAACCAGCGCGGCGACGGGTTCGGCCGCCGGAGCCCGTAGACCACACCGCCGCAGGTGTAGAGCGCACCGCCGGTCAGGATCATCACGAAGACCGCGATGCCGATGCCGAGGCCGAGCGCGGTGGCGCCGTGGAGGAAGGCCGGGATGAAGAAGATCGCCGCCCAGCCCAGCGCGATGTAGATCGGGACGTAGAGCCACCGCGGGGCGTCGGTCCAGAACACCCGGAACGCCACTCCGAGCACGGCGCCCGTCCAGACCGTCGTCAGCAGCGCGACCTGCGCGGTGCCGTGCAGCAGCAGCAGGCTGAACGGCGTGTAGGTGCCGGCGATCAGCAGGAAGATGTTGGAGTGGTCGAACCTGCGGAGGAAGGCCCAGACCCGCGGTGACCAGGTCCCGGTGTGGTAGATCGCGGACACCGTGAAAAGCACCAGCGCGGACGCGGCGAACACCGCCGAGCCGATCCTCGTCCTGGCGTCGGGCGAGAGCGAGATCAAGACGATGCCCGCGGCGAGCGCGAGCGGCGCGGTGCCGAGGTGCAGCCAGCCCCTCAGCCTGGGCTTGAGGTCGCGCAGGTCGTCGCGCAGGTCGTCGAGCCGCTCCGTGACGGAGTCGACTCCCGCGCGTACGGCGTCCGAGACCGGGTTGCTCACGTCCACGAAGGTACCCAGCACTCCTGAGCGCGACATGAAGATGCGCCGAACGACACGAGGAAGTTACGTAACATCAGGTATGTGGCGGACTGGAAGCGCGGCGTGCGGAAGGTCGTCTACCCGTTGTACGAGGCGCGGATGCTGCGCCGGATGCCCGACAACCTGCCCAAGCACGTCGGCGTCATGCTCGACGGCAACCGCCGCTGGGCCCGTTCGGTGGGCCGTGACACGGCTCACGGCCACCAGGCCGGCGCCGACAACATCGAGCCGCTCCTCGGCTGGTGCGACGAGGTCGGCATCGAGGTGGTCACGCTGTGGCTGCTCTCGACCGACAACCTGAACCGCCCCCCGGCCGAGCTCAACTCGCTGCTCGAGATCATCGAGGCCGCCGTCGAGTCCTTGGCGGAGACCCGGCGCTGGCGGCTGCACCCGGTCGGGGCCCTCGACCTGCTGCCGTCGTCCACGGCCGAGAAGCTCAAGGCCGCCGAGGAGGCCACCCGCGACGTCGACGGGATGCTGGTCAACGTCGCCGTCGGGTACGGCGGGCGCCGCGAGATCGCCGACGCGGTCCGCTCCCTGTTGAGCGAGCACGCCAGCCGTGGCACCTCCCTGGAGGAGCTGGCCCAGATCATCGACGTCGAGCACATCGCCGAGCACCTCTACACCAGGGGCCAGCCCGACCCGGACCTGGTGATCCGGACGTCGGGGGAGCAGCGGCTGGGCGGGTTCCTGCTCTGGCAGAGCGCGAAGTCGGAGTTCTACTTCTGCGAGGCCTACTGGCCCGACTTCCGGCGCGTCGACTTCCTGCGCGCGATCCGCGCCTACGCCCAGCGCGAGCGCAGGTTCGGAGCCTAGGCGCGCTCGTTGGGTCGAGCCCGTCGAGACCACCGCAGCCGGGCTGGGACTCACATGAGGGCTGGGTGCCTCGCTGCGGAGGTTTCGACGTGCGCGGTCACGGCTTCGCAAGCTCAGCCGTGCGCGCCCGCTCAACCACCGATGAACGATGGGGTCCTCGTTCCTCGGCCCCCATCGTTCGGGCGTGTCGCACCGGTCGACCGCCCGCGGCGGCGTACGTTCGCGACATCGGCGAGTGGGGAAGCTCGCCGTATCGGGAGGCCCGAATCTTGCGAAAGCTCGATCCACGAAGGACCAGCGGCGAGCCGCGGTTCTCGCGTGGAGGCCGGCACTCCGGCCTTCGGGCTCCCTCCCGGTCCGTCTGCAGGTGAGAGTCCAGGACCGGGCGTCGAGTGCGCGTTCGGTCTGCGAGGGGTGACCGTGCCGATCAAGGCCAGCTCGTCGAAGGACAGGACCGCTCGCACCTACGTGCTCGACACCAGCGTCCTGCTGGCCGACCCCGGGGCGCTCAGGCGCTTCGAGGAGCACGAGGTGGTGCTGCCCGTCGTGGTCATCACCGAGCTCGAGGGCAAGCGACACCACCCCGAGCTGGGCTACTTCGCGCGGACCGCGCTGCGGATGCTGGACGAGCTGCGGATCACCCACGGCCGGCTCGACGAGCCGGTGCCGGTCGGCGACCTCGGCGGCACCATCCGGGTCGAGCTCAACCACACCGACGCCGACTCGCTGCCCTCCGGGTTCCGGATGGGCGACAACGACACCCGGATCCTCGCTGTGGCGTGGAACCTCGCCCAGGACGGCGACCGGGTCACGCTGGTCAGCAAGGACCTCCCGCTGCGGATCAAGGCGTCCGCGGTCGGCCTCGACGCCGAGGAGTACCGCGGCGAGACGATCGGCGACTCCGACCCCGGCTACTCCGGCATGGCCGAGCTGGAGGTCGGGGCCGCCGAACTCGACGAGCTCTACGACGACGGCACCCTCGACCTCGAGGCGGCCCGCGACCTGCCCTGCCACTCCGGCCTGGTGCTGCTCTCCGAGCGCGGTACGGCGCTGGGCCGCGTCGGCCCCGACAAGCTCGTCCACCTCGTGCGCGGCGACCGCGAGGCGTTCGGCATCCACGGCCGCTCGGCCGAGCAGCGGATCGCGCTGGAGATGCTGCTCGACCCCGAGGTCGGCATCGTCTCGCTCGGTGGCCGCGCCGGCACCGGCAAGTCCGCCCTGGCGCTGTGCGCCGGGCTCGAGGCGGTCCTGGAGCGCCGCCAGCACCAGCGGGTGGTCGTCTTCCGCCCGCTGTTCGCGGTCGGCGGGCAGGAGCTCGGCTACCTGCCCGGCTCGGAGTCGGAGAAGATGGCGCCCTGGGCGCAGGCGGTCTTCGACACCCTGGGTGCCCTCACCTCCCGCGACGTGATCGACGAGGTGCTCGACCGCGGCATGCTCGAGGTGCTCCCGCTGACCCACATCCGCGGTCGCTCGCTCCACGACGCCTTCGTGATCGTCGACGAGGCGCAGTCACTCGAGCGCAACGTGCTCCTCACCGTGCTCTCCCGCATCGGGGCGGGGTCCAAGGTGGTGCTCACCCACGACGTGGCCCAGCGCGACAACCTCCGCGTCGGCCGCCACGACGGAGTGGTCGCGGTGGTCGAGAAGCTCAAGGGCCATCCACTGTTCGCCCACGTGACCCTGACACGTTCAGAACGGTCGCCGATCGCGGCCCTGGTCACCGAGCTCCTGGAGAACGTCACCCTCTGAACCCTGCAAAGGACCCTGTCTGGGACTCCTGTGGCTGGTGTGACTGCAGAGTCATCCGAACGACCAGTTTCATCATTGTTCGGTTTGCAACCACCTCCGGGGTCAGGCAGGGTGTCGGAGATTCCCGAGCGTCCTCGTCACCCGTGGAAGAGAGTCCCCCTTCGTGTCGTCGCACCAGCCACAGGCCGGCAAGCACCGCGCCTCCAGGGCTCGACGCGCCCCGAAGGCCGCGCTCAAGACCTCGCTGACGCTCTCGTCGATGGCGGTCGTGGCCACCGGCTTCGCGGTCGGCAGCGGCTCGCTCACACTGAGCCCGCATGCCGGCCCCGCCACCTCGACCACCTCCGCCGTCGCCGACCTCGGCGCCCAGGCCGAGGCCGCGATCTCCGGTGCGTCGATCAGCGACAGCGCGCAGGCCGAGGACGACGCGGCCGCCGCCGCGACCCATCGCTCCGAGGCGCCGGTCACCCGGTCCGACAGCCGGGCCGCGGCCGACCCGCTCAAGAAGCACACGCTCTCCCTGGGCAGCGGCAACACCATGTCGCGCACCGAGGACCTCTCCGACGAGTCGCCCCAGGACATCGCCCGGGCCCTCCTGGCGACGTACGGCTGGAGCCAGGACCAGTTCGGCTGTCTCGACTCGCTGTGGATGCGCGAGTCGCACTGGAACGTCCACGCCGCGAACCCCTCCGGCGCCTACGGCATCCCGCAGGCCCTCCCGGGCTCCAAGATGGCCTCCGCCGGCGACGACTGGCGCGACAACGCGGTCACCCAGATCAAGTGGGGGCTCGGCTACATCGCCGACCGCTACGGCTCGCCCTGCGGTGCCTGGGCGCACAGCCAGGGCCACGGCTGGTACTGACCGGCGGCGTTGATTCCGGACTTCTGCCGGTTGACTCCGGACATCTGCCGGTCGATTCCGGACTTGTGCCGGTCGATTCCGGACATCTGACGGCGGCGGAACTCCCGAATCAACCGGCGGAACTCCCGAATCAACCGGCGGAACCCCCGAATCAACCGGCACGGAGGCTCACGGGTGGGTCATCCGCTCCACGTCGAGCGCCTCGTCTAGCTGCTCCTCGGTGAGCTCGCCGCGCTCGACATAGCCGAGCCTGAGCACGGTCTCGCGGATGGTCGCGCCGTCGGCCAGCGCCTGCTTGGCGACCTTGGCGGCGGTCTCGTAGCCGAGGTACTTGTTCAGCGGCGTGACCACCGAGGGTGAGGACTCGGCGTACTGGCGCATCCGCTCGGCGTCCGCGGTGATGCCGTCGACGCACCGCTCGGCCAGCAGCCGGGAGCAGGAGGCCAGCAGCCGGACCGACTCGAGGACGTTGCGGGCGATCACCGGCATCGCGACGTTGAGCTCGAAGGAGCCGCTGGCCCCGGCCACGGTCACGGTCGCGTCGTTGCCGATCACCTGGGCGCAGACCATCAGGGTGGCCTCGGGGAGGACCGGGTTGACCTTGCCCGGCATGATGCTCGACCCCGGCTGCAGGTCGGGGAGGTGGATCTCCGCCAGCCCGGTCGTCGGGCCCGACGACATCCAGCGCAGGTCGTTGCAGATCTTGGTGAGCCCTACCGCGTAGGTCTTGAGCGCGCCGCTCAGCTCGACCAGGGAGTCCCGGGTGCCCTGCGCCTCGAAGTGGTTTCGGGCCTCGGTGAACGGCGTGCCGGTGGCCTCCGACAGGGCCTCGATCACCTGTTGCGGGAAGCCCGCGGGCGTGTTGATGCCGGTGCCGACCGCGGTGCCACCCAGGGGCAGCTCGCGCACCCGTGGCAGCACCGACTCCAGCCGCTCGACGGCGTAGCGCACCGTCGCGGCGTAGCCGGAGAACTCCTGGCCGAGCATCACGGGGGTGGCGTCCATCAGGTGGGTGCGGCCGGACTTCACCAGCCCGGCGAACTCCTCGGCCTTGGCCTCGAGCGAGCTCGCCAGCACCTCGAGCGCGGGCAGCAGGTCCCCGGTGACCGCCAGCGCGGCCGCCACGTGGATCGCGGTCGGGAAGGTGTCGTTGGACGACTGGGAGGCGTTGACGTGGTCGTTGGGGTGCACCTCCACGCCGGCCCGCTGCGCGAGGGAGGCGATGACCTCGTTGGCGTTCATGTTGGAGCTCGTGCCCGAGCCCGTCTGGAAGACGTCGATCGGGAAGGCGTCGTCGTGCTCGCCGGCCGCCACCGCCCGAGCGGCCGCCTCGATCGCCGCGGCCTGCTCGCCGGGGAGTACGCCGAGTGCGCCGTTGACCTTGGCGGCGGCGGCCTTCACCTCGCCGATGGCGTGGACCAGCGCCGGCTCGATCGGCGTACCGCTGATCGGGAAGTTCTCAACCGCGCGCTGGGTCTGTGCGCGCCACAGCGCCTCACGTGGGACCTGGACCTCGCCCATGGAGTCGTGCTCGGTGCGGTAGTCGGGTTCGGCCATGATTCGAACCTACCCAGCCAAACCCGTTGCCCCCGGGGGCGGTGGTCGGTGACCCTCGTCCCATGGACGCCCTCGCGAAGCTGTGGCCGCCGTTCGGCCTGCGGGTGACCTGCGGCCCGCTGGTGATGCGGCCACTGCGTGACGACGACTTCGCCGAGGTGCTGACGGTGGTGCACGCCGGGATCCACGGGCCCGACCTCATGCCGTTCTCCTTCCCCTGGACCGACTTCGATGGCGCAGAGCAGGAGCGACAGTTCCTGCAGTACCACTGGGGCGAGCGGGCCTCGCTCAAGCCCGAGGCGTGGGCGCTCGACCTCGGCGTCTGGCACGAGGGGCGCTTCGTCGGCGTCCAGGGCGTGGCGACGCACGACTTCCAGGTCACCCGGACCGGCGAGACCGGCTCCTGGCTCGGCATGGAGTTCCACGGGAGGGGCATCGGCACCCTGATGCGGCAGGCGATCTGCGTGCTCTGCTTCGACCACCTCGGCTTCGAGGAGGTCACGTCCGGCGCGTTCGCCGACAACCAGCCCTCGCAGGGCGTCAGCCGCAAGGTCGGCTATCGAGAGAACGGCGCGCGACGGTTCGCCCGCAAGGGGTCGCTCGCGACGATGGTGCAGCTGGTGCTCCGGCCCGAGGACCTGGTCCGGCCGGCGTACGACGTGGAGGTCGAGGGCGCCGAGCGGTTCGTCGCCTTGGTTCAGGGTCGCGCGACGTAGAGCCAGTAGTGCTCGTCGCGGTCGTGCAGCTGCACGTCGTGCCGGTCCGGCCGCACCTCGCTGAAGACGCTCCGCAACGACTCCTCCAGCTCCGGCGACTCATCGGCGGACCAGACGACCAGTGCACCGCCCGGGCGCAGGATCCTGCGGGCATCGGTCAGCGCGGGCGCCTCGTAGAGGGCGGCGTTGGCCGCGTGCACGAGGTACCCCGGCCCGTTGTCGACGTCGAGCAGCACCAGGTCGTAGGACGCCTCGTGGGCCTCGGCCATCGCGGCCACGATGTCGGCTTCGACGACGGTGACCCGCTCGTCGGCGAGCAGGGTCGGGCCGTCGGGGACCAGTCCGGCGCGCATCCACTCGACCAGGGCCGGCTCGATCTCGACCACTGCGCACTTCTCGACCCGTGAGTCGGCGAGCACCTCGTGCATGGTGTGGCCGAGGCCCAGCCCGCCGATGAGGACGGCACGCGGACCGTCCACCAGCGCCAGTGCGGCGTGCGCCATGGCCCGCTCGGTGCTCACCTCGACGGTGTCCATCACGAAGATCCCGTTGGCCCGGAGCTCCAGCGACGTCGGGCCGCCGTCCACCGGGCGGCGTTCGCGCAGCACCAGCTCGCCGCGCTCGGACTCGGCCCGCGCGACCTCGGCGTACTCGACCTCGGGTGCCTCCACGGCCTCAGCCGACCCGGACGTGTCCGGGGTCGGGCCAGGAGGTGGGAGGCTCGTCGGTGACCCAGGCGTACTCCGCCGAGCTGAGCAGTCCCGAGTCGACCCAGACCAGGATCTCGCCGCAGTGGCCGCCCCGGTCGTCGGTGACGACCGCCACCGTGTCGAGCGGGCCGTCCGGCACCTCGGCGCGCGCAGCGCCGGGCTGGGGCCGGATGGTCACCTCGCTGGGGGCGACCGACAGCTCCGCGTCGTGGAGCTGGGCCAGCAGCGCCTGCCCCTGAGGGTCGTCGCGGACGACGACCTCGATGGTCCGGCGGGCGTCCTCGGTTTGTGCCGGGGTGTCGGCCGGGATCACGCGATGAAGGCGGTGCCGATCTTGGGCACGCCGTTCACCACCGCTCCACGGATCGTCACCATCTCGCCTCCGATCATCCGCTGGACGACGAACCTACCCTCGGGCAGCTCGCCCAGGCTGGCCACCATCGCGCGCAGCACGTTCTCCTCGCTGCCGTAGAGCTGGACCAGGCCGCCGAACTTGTGCTTGGCCGCGAAGATGTGCTCGAGCTTGTCGGCCCGGTTGGCCCAGTCGAAGGCCTCCTGCTCGAGCCTGGTCAGCTTCGGGAGGGTCTCCGCCGCCTCGCGGACCCCCAGCCTGACCAGTGCCCGCTCGATAGCCGGGTTGAGGAACTTGCCGAGCTTGCCGGCGATCTCGCCGATCCTGGTCAGCGCCCGCCCGATCGTGGTGGCCACCGTGCGCGCCACCTCGATGAGGTTCTTGAGGATCCGCACCACCCTGGTGCCCGCGTTGGCGACCTCGGCCGCCTCGACGGCCTGGGCGGCCCCCTCGCCGGCGCCCAGCGTCAGCGCTCCGAGGATCAGGCCGCCCGCCTCGATGGCGATCGTCCACTCGATGAAGCTCTCGAGCTCGTCCTCGATCTGCTGGTGGTGCTCGTCGACGGCCTTGGCGTAGTCGTTGCAGGCCTGGCCGATCGAGTCGTACGCCGCCGCGAGGTCGCTGATGTGGCCGGAGATCTCGTCGCAGGCCGCCACCGCGTCGTGCACCTCGGGCGAGGTCTGGTTGCTGACCATGGCGGACGCGGCGTCCGCGTAGTACTTGTAGCCGTCGATCGCGCTCGCCGCGGTCGTCCATGCGGACCCGGCCGTGCGCAGCCGCCCGGTGTCGGCGTCGGGCCAGACCAGCCCCTCGACGTGGCCGGCGATCCAGTGCCACCAGCCCGGCTGGTCGCCGGTGCCGCCCTTGGCCGAGGGTGGCGCCGGTGCGTAGAGCTCCTCGGCCCAGTGGTCGGGGTCGTCGTCTCCGGTGTCCTGGCCGGTGAGGTGCGGCGGGCCGGAGAGCATCGCGCCGCCGTCGGCGGCGTCGTGGTTGATCAGGGACGCGTTGAGCAGGTTGGCCATGGTGGCGAGCGACGTGCCGAGGTCGCAGCCGGCCTTGATGGCCTGCGCGGCCGCCGGGTCGTACTGGGCGGCCCAGGCGTCGCCGCCGGTGTCGGTCCCGGCCATGCCGCCGAGCCCGTCCACGGCCGTGCTGAGCTTGCTGACCGCGGACACCACGCCGTGGTTGGCGAAGTAGAACTCGTCGCAGGCCTCCTGGTAGCCGCCGCCGTCGACGTCGATCCTCATGTCAGCGCACCGATCGCCACATCCGGGAGTTGGCACCCGCCGCGCTGCTGTAGTTGGCGTGCGCCCGGTCGGCGGCCGCGCGCATCTCCGCCAGACCCCGGCGCATCTCCTCCATCCCGGCGACCCAGTCGGCGTGCGCCGCACGGTGCGCGGCCGCCGCCTCTCCGGTCCAGGTGACATGGAGGTTCTCGACCACGTCGTCCAGGTGGTGGAGGGCCTTCTCGATCGTCTTCTCGAAGGCCGCCATCTCGTCGATCCGGTCCTGGAGCTCGGCGAGGTCGACGGCGTACGCGCGGGCCATCAGTGACCACCTCCGGAGCCGCCCAGCCGGCTGTGCAGGGTGGACAGCGACGACTCTGCGCCGCCGTCCTGGACCCGAAGGTCGCGGCCGTGTGCCTCCAGCAGGTCGGCGATCGAGTGCAGGGCGCCGAGCACCGTGCCGACGCCGTCGGACCAGTCGTCCCAGCCGCCGACGAACGACTCCGCGGCCTCGCCCCTCCAGCCGCCACCGAGGAACGAGCCGAAGGACGTGTGCAGCTTGGTCCGCCCGCGGTCCAGGTCGTCGGCGGTCTCCCTCACGTCGGAGATCGCGCGTGCCAGGTCGGCGTAGTGCATCGACATGCCGGTCACGGCAGGAGACCTTCCCCCTCGACCGGCGGTCCAATCCTCAGGCCCGCGCGCGGTCCTGACCCGGGCGGCGTACGGTCACTGCGTCACGGCTGCGCGGAGCGGACCCGGAGCCCGGTGATCGGCACGGTGACCGAGCCCGAGGGGTCGGTGAAGAAGTCGTTGCCCTTGTCGTCGACGACGATGAACGCGGGGAAGTCCTCGACCTCGATCTTCCAGACCGCCTCCATGCCGAGCTCCTCGTACTCCAGCACCGACACGGACCTGATGCAGTCCTGGGCCAGCCGCGCGGCCGGTCCGCCGATCGAGCCGAGGTAGAAGCCGCCGTGGGTCCGGCACGCCTCGGTGACCGCCTTGGACCGGTTGCCCTTGGCCAGCATCACCATCGAGCCGCCCGCGGCCTGGAACTGCTCGACGTAGGAGTCCATCCGTCCGGCCGTGGTCGGCCCGAACGATCCGGAGGCGTAGCCCTCCGGGGTCTTGGCCGGGCCGGCGTAGTAGACGGCGTGGTCGCGGAGGTAGGCCGGCATCTCCTCACCGGCGTCGAGCCGCTCCTTGATCTTGGCGTGCGCGATGTCGCGGGCGACGACCAGCGGCCCGGTCAAGGACAGCCGGGTCTTCACCGGGTGCTGGCTGAGCTGAGCGAGGATCTGGGCCATCGGCCGGTTCAGGTCGACGGAGACCACCTCGCCGCCGGAGATGTCGTCGGCGACCCCGGCGTCGGGCATGTAGTGCGCCGGGTCGGTCTCGAGCTGCTCGAGGAAGACCCCCTCGGCGGTGATCTTGCCGAGCGCCTGCCGGTCCGCCGAGCACGAGACCGCGATCGCGACCGGGCACGAGGCGCCGTGCCGCGGGAGCCGGACGACCCGGACGTCGTGGCAGAAGTACTTCCCGCCGAACTGCGCACCGATCCCGAACGACTGGGTGAGCTTGAAGACCTCCTCCTCGAGCTCGAGGTCGCGGAAGCCGTGCGCCGTCATCGTCCCCTCGGTCGGCAGGTTGTCGAGGTAGTGCGCCGAGGCGTACTTCGCGGTCTTCAGCGCGAACTCCGCCGACGTGCCGCCGACCACGACGGCCAGGTGGTACGGCGGGCAGGCGGCGGTGCCGAGGGACCGGATCTTCTCGTCGAGGAACTGCAGCATCCGCGTCGGGTTCAGGACGGCCTTGGTCTCCTGGTAGAGGAAGGACTTGTTGGCCGACCCGCCGCCCTTGGCCATGAACAGGAACTTGTACTCCGGGCCGTGGCCCTCCTGCTCCGGCACCGAGTAGATCTCGACCTGGGCCGGCAGGTTCGTGCCGGTGTTCTTCTCCTCCCACGTCGTCAGCGGCGCGAGCTGGGAGTAGCGCAGGTTGAGCCGCGTGTAGGCGTCGTACACCCCCCGCGAGACCCACTCGCCGTCGTCCGCGCCGGTGAGCACGCGCTCGGTCTTCTTGCCCATGACGATCGCGGTGCCGGTGTCCTGGCACATCGGCAGCACGCCGCCGGCGGAGATGTTGACGTTCTTGAGGAGGTCGAGCGCGACGAACCGGTCGTTCCCCGACGCCTCGGGGTCGTCGATGATCCGGCGCAGCTGCGCGAGGTGCGCCGGGCGCAGGAAGTGCGCGATGTCGTGCATCGCCTCCGCGGTGAGCCGCTGGATCGCCTCGGGCGCGATCTGGAGAAAGGTCCTCCCGTTCGCCTCGAAGGTCGAGACGCCCTCGGTGGTCACCAGCCGGTACGGCGTCTCGTCGGGTCCGATCGGGAGCAGGTCGGAGTAGCGGAACTGGGCAGCAGGTGGGGCCTCGCTCACGGCCTTGAGCGTACGCAGCGGCCTCGGCGATCGCACCGGGCGCGTCGCCTCTCGCCAGCATGGGCTGCCCGTCGTACGCTGACCCCGCCGTACCCCCCTGTGACCTGCTGTCACGGGAAGCACCTGTCCGGGAAGCCTCCCCGACACCGCAAGGACAGCAGGGACCGCGAGGGTTCGCGCGGTGCAACGTGCGCCACGAAAACTGGGAGGACTCGTGAGGATTCGGAGCTGGCTGGCCACGGTGGCCGCCCTGAGCGCTGCGGCCGCGGTCACGGCCTGCGGCCCCCCGTCGGACGACGACAACAACGACTCGGGCAGCAGCGGGACTGACGCCAAGACGGCCACCTCGGCCGAGGACTTCGGCGGCATGTCCGACCTGGAAGCGGCGGCCAAGAAGGAGGGCACGCTCAACGTCATCGCGCTGCCGCCGGACTGGGCCAACTACGGCGCGATCATCGACGCTTTCAGCAAGAAGTACGGCATCAAGGTCCAGTCCGACCAGCCCGACGCGGCCAGCCAGGACGAGATCAACGCCGCCGACCAGCTCAAGGGCACCGACCGGGCGCCCGACGTCTTCGACCTCGGGCAGTCGGTGGCGCTGGCGAACACCGACAAGTACGCGCCGTACAAGGTGGCCACCTTCGACGACATCCCCGACCAGTTCAAGGACCCGGACGGCACGTGGGTCAACGACTACGGCGGCTACATGTCCATCGGCTACGACTCCGACAAGGTCCCGGACGTGACGACCCTCGACGACCTGCTCGGCCCCGACTTCAAGGGCAAGGTGGCGCTGAACGGCGACCCGACCCAGGCCGGCGCCGCGTTCAGTGGCGTGGTGATGGCGTCGATCGCCAACGGCGGCTCGGCCGACGACATCGCGCCGGGCGTCGATTTCTTCAAGAAGCTCAAGGACGCCGGCAACTTCCTGCCCGTCGACCCGACAGCGGCGACCATCGAGTCCGGCCAGACGCCGGTCGTCATCGACTGGGACTACCTGAACGCCGCGGAGACGGCCAAGCTCCCGAGCTGGAAGGTCGTCGTGCCGGAGGGTGCGGTCGTGGCCGGCTACTACTTCCAGGCGATCAACAAGGACGCGCCGCACCCGGCGGCCGCCCGGCTCTGGGAGGAGTTCCTCTACAGCGACGAAGGCCAGAACCTCTGGCTCGGCGGCGGTGCGCGGCCCGTCCGCGCCGACGCGATGGTCGCCGCGGGGACGATCGACCAGACGAAGTACGACGCTCTGCCCGAGGTGAGCGGTACGCCGGTCATCCCGACCAACGAGCAGACCGAGAAGATGGCGGCCTACCTGGCCGACAACTGGGCGAAGGCGGTCGGCTGACCGCCATCGCGCCGGTGGACGTCACTGCGGTGGCGTCCACCAGGGCGCCTCGGGCCGGGTGGCGAGGCACGCGCCTCGCCCCCTGGCTCGGGCTGCTCCCGTTCCTGCTCTACGTGGCGGTCTTCCTCGTCTGGCCGACGCTGTCGGTGGTGGCCGGCGCGTTCCGGAGCGAGGACGGGGGGTTCACCCTCGAGCGGATCCGGGCGCTGACCGACGAGACCGCGATCAACGCCCTCAAGCAGAGCCTCTACCTCTCCTTCGCCTCGGCGGCGACCGGCGCCGTGCTGGGTGCGCTGCTCGCCTACCTGATCGTCACCGCGCCGCCGAACAGCCTTCTGCGGCGTACGATCACGGCGATCTGCGGCGTGCTGGCGCAGTTCGGTGGCGTCACGCTGGCCTTCGCCTGGCTGGCAACGCTCGGCTTCAACGGCCTGCTGACCAACTTCCTGGCCGACGTCTTCGGCGCCTCAGACACCGGCTACTCCTGGCTCTACGAGCTGCCGGGGCTGATCCTCGTCTACACCTACTTCCAGATCCCGCTGATGGTGATCGTGTTCCTGCCGGCCCTCGAGGGGCTGCGGCCGCAGTGGCGGGAGGCCGCGGTCAACCTCGGGGCCACGACGTTCCAGTACTGGACCAAGGTGGCGATACCGCTGCTGCGGCCGGCGTTCCTGGGCTGTGCGCTGCTCCTCTTCGCCAACGCGTTCGCGGCCTATGCGACCGCTGCGGCGCTGATCAGCCAGGGTTCGTTCATCACGCCGCTGCTGATCCGCACCGCGCTCACCAGCGAGGTCGTGCTCGGGCAGAAGGGGCTCGGCTTCGCGCTGGCCCTCCAGATGGTGGTCGTGGTCGCGATCGTGATGACGGCCTACGCCGTGCTCCTGCGTCGCACCGCTCGGTGGATGCGGTGACGGGGGAGGGGCACCGGTGAACCAGTCGTGGGCCTGGCGGATCACGCGGGTGGTCCTGCTGGCTTGCTTCGCGACGTTCTTCGCCCTTCCCCTGCTGGCCCTGCTCAACTTCAGCACGAAGGACACGATCTCCAAGGAGCGCACCGCAGACGCCTGGCGGGCGCTGTTCGACAACCCGCTGATGAGCGAGGCGATCCGCACCTCCCTCGAGCTGGCGGCGATCACGACGATCGGCATGGTCGTCCTGCTCGTGCCCACGATGGTCTGGGTCCGGCTCCGGGTGCCGGCGGCGACCCGGCTGGTCGAGTTCCTCTGCCTGCTACCGCTCACCATCCCGGCGCTCGTCATCGTGGTCGGGCTGGACGACGTCTACGCCTGGGTCAATTACCTCGTCAACGACTCCGCGCTCACGCTCGCCTTCGTCTACGTGGTGCTGGTTCTGCCGTTCTCCTACCGCGCGATCGACGCGGCACTCTCGGCCATCGACTCAACGACGCTCGCCGAGGCCGCGCGCTCCCTCGGAGCGGGCTGGTTCACCGTGATCGTCCGGGTCATCGTGCCCAACATCTGGCAGGGCGTCCTCAACGCCGCATTCATCACCGTCGCACTGGTGCTCGGCGAGTTCACCATCGCCTCGCTGCTCCACTACAACACCCTGCCGGTGGCGATCGTCCAGCTCGGCAAGAGCGACGCCGCCACCTCGATGGCCGCCTCGCTCGGCACGCTCCTGCTCGCCTTCGTGCTCCTGGTCCTGCTCTCCCTGCTCGACCGACGGCGCCACCACATCGGGAGGACCTCATGACCAGCCCCGCCGCCGCGTCGTCCGGGGTCGCCGTCGAGCTCAAGGGGCTGCACCGCTCCTACGGCGACGTGCACGCTCTCGACGGCCTCGACCTCCGGATCGAGCCGGGCGAGATGGTCGTGCTGCTCGGGCCCTCGGGCTGCGGCAAGACGACGGCGCTGCGCATCCTGGCCGGGCTGGAACGACAGAACGACGGCCAGGTCCTGGTCGGGGGCAAGGACATCACCCGGGTGCCGCCGAACAAGCGCGACATGGGCATGGTGTTCCAGGCCTACAGCCTGTTCCCGCACCTGACCGTGGCCGACAACGTCGCGTTCGGGCTGAAGCTGCGCGGCCGCGGGAGCGCCGAGCGCCGCGCGCGGGCCGAGGAGATGCTCGACCTGGTCGGGCTCAGCCAGCACGCCGGCCGCTATGCCCACCAGCTCTCCGGCGGTCAGCAGCAGCGCGTCGCCCTGGCCCGGGCGCTGGCCATCGAGCCCGCCGTGCTGCTCCTCGACGAGCCGCTCTCGGCCCTCGACGCCAAGGTCCGGGTCCAGCTGCGCGACGAGATCCGCCGGATCCAGCTCGAGGTCGGCACCACGACCCTCTTCGTCACCCACGACCAGGAGGAGGCGCTGGCGGTCGCCGACCGGGTCGGTGTCATGAACGCCGGCCGGCTCGACCAGCTGGCGCCGCCGGCGCAGCTCTACGCCGCCCCGGCCACGGCGTTCGTCGGCCAGTTCGTCGGGCTCAGCAACCGGATCCCGGCCACGGCGGCCAACGGCGCCGCCGACGTCCTCGGCACCGCCGTCCCGACCCTCGCCGGGTCTGCCACCGGGTCGGGCGCGGCGCTGGTCCGGCCGGAGTCGGTGCGGCTGCAGACGGACCCGGCGGGCACGGCCACCGTGGCCGCGGTCGCCTTCCTGGGCCCGATCTCGCGGGTCTCGGTCACACTGCAGGACGGCACCCTGGTGATCGCCCAGCTGCCCAGCTCGGAGGCGACCGCGCTCGAGGTCGGCGACCACGTGACAGTCACTGTCGACCCGGTGCCGGTCCTCGTCGTGGCGGACTGACGGTCCGGCATACGCTGTGCCCATGGCGGGCGAGCTGCAGCACCCGGGCGGTAACACCGACCCTGCCCAGCTGCGCATCTCCGACGAGGAGCGCCACCAGGTGGCCGAGATCCTGCGCCAGGCCGCGGGGGAGGGGCGGCTCGACCTCGACGAGCTGGACCAGCGGCTGGAGCAGACCTACGCCGCGCGCACCTACGCCGACCTGGTGCCGATCACGCTCGACCTGCCGTCGCACCCGCACCCTCGGCCGGCCGTGCGGCCCGCCGCCCAGTCACCCCAGGTGGTGTCCGGTGCCGAGCGGGAGAGCCACTTGGCGATCCTCAGTGGGCTCAGCCGCAAGGGCGTGTGGGTGGTGCCGCGGCAGATGACGGTCATGTGCCTGATGGGCGGTGCCGAGCTCGACCTGCGACAGGCGAAGTTCGCCGCCCAGGAGGTCGTGATCACGATCAACGCCTTCATGGGCGGCGCCCAGGTGATCGTGGGTCCGACCACCCGGGTGCAGATGGAGGGCACCGGGATCATGGGCGGCTACTCCGGCCCGTCCGGGCTGGTGGAGGCCGACCTCGACGAGAGCTCGCCGGTGGTCCGGATCAAGGGGTTCGCCGTGTGGGGCGGCGTCAGCGTGGAGCGCAAGCACCCCTGACGGCGCTCAGCCTGGATCCAGGCTCAGGCTGTCGCCGGCCCGCTCGACCCTCGCTGGACCAGCCGGACCGGTACGTCGAGGTCGCGGACCTGCTCGCCCGCGAGCAGCCGCACCGCCATCTCGGCCGCCAACCGGCCCTGCCCGGCGACGTCCTGGTCGACGGTGGTGACCCCGACCTGCTCGCCGAGCGGGTGGCCGTCCATGCCCACCACCGAGACGTCCTCGGGGACCCGCAGCCCGCTCGAGCGGGCATGGGCCATCGCGGCGAAGGCCAGCTCGTCGGAGTAGGCGAACACAGCAGTGGGCGGGTCGGGGAGGGCCAGCAGCCTGCCCATCGCCCGGCCGCCTGCCCCGACGCCGTAGGACTCGGTCACCAGCAGCTCCTCGCACGCGTCGAGCCCGGCCCCGGCCAGCGTCTCGCGCCAGGCACGCACCCGGAGCAGGTCGGAGGACCACGTGGTGCCGTCGGTGTCGCTGGTCCGGATCATGCCGATCCGGCGGTGGCCCAGGTCGACCAGGTGCGAGACGGCGAGCCGCCCCGCCTCGAGGTCGTCGACCTGCACGTGCGGATGGTCGCGGATCGAGCCGCCGGCAACCACGACGTGCACGCCCATCAGGTCCAGTCGCTCGACCTCCGCCTGTGCCATCGGGAGGGCGGTGATGATCACCGCGTCCGCCTTGCGCCTGGCCGGCAGCCCGCGCAGGAAGGCGGCGCGCTGCTCCTGGCCCTCGACCTGGTAGACGAGCATGTCCAGGTCCGCCGCGCGCAGCACCGGCGCCATGCTGGCCAGCATGGCGCTGTAGAACCACGCGTCCAGGTGCGGCATGACGATCGCCACCCGCCCGGTGCTCCCCTTGGACAGCGCGCTCGCCTCGGGGGAGATGACATAGGACAGCTCGTGGGCGATCCGCACGATGCGGTCGCGGGTGGCCTGGCTGACGCCGGGTACGCCGCGCAGCGCGCGGGACACCGTGGCGATCGACACCCCGGCCTCGCGTGCCACGTCGGCCATGTTGGCCGACCCGAGGGGCATCCCCGTGTCACTGCCCATGCGGGCAGGGTAACCACGACGTCACAAACGTTTGCAACCGCTTCACGAGGGCGGTGGTCCGGTGCTCCCGCGCTGCAGCAGCCGGGTCGGCAGGATCACCTGGGCCGGTTGCCACCACTGCTCGGTCCCCGAGGCGCCGAGCGCGTCGAGGACCTGCCGGGCGGCCAGCCGGCCCTGCTCGAGGACCGGCTGCGCCACCGTGGTGAGGTCGAAGAACGATGCCAGCTCGTGGTCGTCGATCCCCAGCACGGAGACGTCCTCGGGGACGCGCAGCTCGAGCTGGCGGGCGGCCTGCAGCACGCCGATCGCCATCTCGTCGGAGGCCGCGAAGACCCCGGTCGGCCGGTCCGGGCGCTCCAGCAGCCGGGTGCCCGCCTCGATGCCTCCGGTCACGGTGAAAGCCCCGTCGACCTCGAGGCTGGCGTCGTGCGGGAGGCCGGCCCTCGCGAGCGAGCTGCGGTAGCCCGCCTCGCGGGCGTTGGGCGCGGTGAAGTCGAGCACGCCGGGGCCGCCGACGTAGCCGATCCGCCGGTGGCCCAGCTCGATGAGGTGGTCGGTCGCCGTCCGTGCCGCCTGCTCGTCGTCGATGCGGACCGTCGCCCAGTCGGGGACGTTGGCGCCCACGAACGTCACCGGGCAGCCGAGCGCCTCGAGCCGCGCCAGCTCGGCTTCGGTGGGCTGCAGGCTCAGCACCAGCACGGCGTCGACGCGCTTGGTGAGCCGGCCGGCCTCGAAGACCCGGTGGCGGGCGTCCGCGGAGCCCGCGAGGTTGTAGAGCAGCAGGTCGTAGCCGTGCTCGCGCAGCACCTCCTCGGCGCCCTGGAGCACCGAGGCGAAGAACCAGCGGGTGACCCACGGCACCACCACCGCCACCGTGTTGGTCTGGCCGCTCGCCAGCCGGGCGGCGCTCGGCGACGGCACGTAGCCCAGCGCCCGGGCGGTCTGCTGGACCCGCTCACGCGTGCTGGCCGAGACCCCCGGCAGGCCGCGCAGGGCCCTCGAGACCGTCGCCGTGGACATCTTCAGCTCGTTGGCCACGTCCTTGATGCCGGTCATCGTGGGAGCGCTCCCGCGATCTGGGCTACGTTGAGCAGGTGATCAGCAGCCTGCCCGACACAGCCACCGTCGCCTTCGGCGTCGCCACCGCGGCCTACCAGATCGAGGGGGCGACCTCCGAGGACGGGCGCGGACCGTCGATCTGGGACACGTTCACCGCTCGGCCGGGCACGGTGCGCGACGGCTCCGACGGCTCGGTGGCGTGCGACTCCTACCACCGGTACGCCGAGGACCTCGACCTCGTGGCCCGGCTGGGCGCTGGCTGGTACCGCTTCTCGATCGCCTGGCCGCGGATCATGCCCGAGGGCACCGGCCGGGTCGAGCCACGCGGTCTGGACTACTACGACCGGCTGGTCGACGCCGCGCTCGCCCGTGGTCTCGCGCCGACCGCGACGCTCTACCACTGGGACCTGCCCCAGGCCCTCGAGGACCGGGACGGCTGGCTCAATCGCGACACCGCCGAGGCCTTCGCGGACTATGCCGGCGTCGTCCACGACCGGCTCGGTGACCGGGTCCGGGTGTGGGCGACCCACAACGAGCCGTGGTGCGCGGCCTACCTCGGCTACGCCGCCGGCGTGCACGCACCCGGCCGGCGCGAGGGCGGGGCCGGCCACCGGGCCGCGCACCACCTGCTCCTCGGACACGGACTGGCCGCCACCCGGCTGCACGACGCGGGCGTCGACGACGTCGGCATCGTGCTCAACCTGGCGCCGTACTGGCCCGAGGACCCCGACGACGAGGCGCTGGTCGCCGCCACCGACGGCATCGACGCGGTCCGCAACCGGGTATGGCTGGGCCCGCTCGTCGACGGCCGCTACGACGACGGCCTCCTGGCGGTGGCCCCCGAGCTGGCCGACCCCGCGCTCGTGCGAGACGGCGACCTCGCGCTGGTGCGCGGCTCCGCGGACTGGGTCGGGATCAACTACTACACACCGTTCCGCACCGCCGCCCCGGGCTCCGCCGAGCGGCACCCCGAGCAGGACGCCTACCCCGGGACCGCGCCGGTGTCGTTCGTCGTGCGCGAGCCGCGCACCGACATCGGCTGGGAGGTGGACGCCTCCGGTCTCGAGCAGCTCCTGGTCGACACCCACCGCCGCACCGGCCTGCCTCTCATGGTCACCGAGAACGGCGCGGCCTACCCCGACACGGTGCTCGACGCCGAGGGGACCATCGACGACCAGGACCGGATCGACTACCTCCGTGACCACATCGCGGCGACCCGGAGGGCCCGGGAGGCGGGCGCGGACGTCCGTGCCTACGTCGTCTGGACCCTCCTGGACAACTTCGAGTGGGCAGAGGGGTACACCAAGACCTTCGGGATCGTCCACGTCGATCCTCGCGATCAGACCCGGACGCCCAAGGCTTCTTTCCACTGGCTCGCGGCGCACATCAGCGACCCTGGCGTCGGCTCGACCGTCAGCCCTTGACGCTTCCTGCCAGCAGCCCGCGCACGAAGTAGCGCTGCAGCGACAGGAAGACGACGAGGGGGACGACCAGCGAGACGAACGCGCCCGCGGACAGCAGGTGCCAGTCCTGGCCCTTGGTCCCCGAGAGCTCCGCCAGCCGCACCGTCAGCGGTGACACGTCGAGGCTTCCGCCGCCGAAGACCAGGGCGACCAGCAGGTCGTTCCAGACCCACAGGAACTGGAAGATCGCGAAGGCGGCGATGGCCGGCGTCATCAGCGGCAGCATGATCCGACTGAAGATCTGCACGTGGCCGGCGCCGTCCACCCGCGCCGACTCGATCAGCTCACCGGGGATCTGCGACATGAAGTTGTGCAGCAGGTAGATCGCCAGTGGCAGTGCGAAGATCGTGTGCGACAGCCAGATCGTGTAGAAGCCACCTCCCGGCGCATCCGCCCCCGCCAGCGGCTGCAGGTTGAACGGCGGCTGCACGTAGAGCTTGAGCAGCGGGATCATCGTCACCTGGATCGGCACGATCTGCAGGGCGAAGACCGCCACGAACAGGAAGTCGCGGCCGGGGAACTCGATCCACGAGAACGCGTAGGCAGCGATGACGGCCAGCGAGATCGGCATCAGCACCGACGGGATCGTGATCACGATCGTGTTGACGAAGTAGACCGCCAGGTCGGTGTCGGCACCGTGCAGCACGGCGTCGTAGTTGGCCCAGGTGAGCCCGCCGAGGCCGGGGTTGCTCAGGACGGTCCACCAGCCGGTGCTCTTCACGTCGTCCTCGGGCCGGAACGAAGTGATGAACAGGCCGACGGTGGGGATGGTCCACAGCACCGCGATCACGATGGCCGCGAGCGATGCCCACGGCGAGGTGAGGGTCTTGTGGGCCTTGGCGGAGGTGGTTTCCTTCTGTACGACGGTCTCTACGGAGACGGCGTTGTCGGCGACGGTCATCGGCCCTCCAGCTTCCTCATTTGGCGCACGTTGTAGACCACGATGGGCAGCACGAGCACGAAGATGATCACCGCGAGTGCGGCGCCCAGCCCGGCGTTGTTGGACCGGAAGCTCTGCACGTAGAACTCATAGGCGAGCACGCTGGTGTCGAAGTTGCCGCCCGTCGCGGTGCGGACGATGTCGAAGGCTTTCAGCGTCGTGATGCTGATGGTCGTGAGCACCACGATCAGCGAGGGTCGGATGCTCGGGACGGTGATGAAGCGGAACATCTTCAGCCCGCTCACGCCGTCGAGCCTGGCCGCCTCGACGATGTCGTCGGGGATCGCCTTGATCGAGGCCGAGAGGATCGTCATGGCGAAGCCGGCCTGGACCCAGATCATGATGATGATGAGGAACAGGGTGTTCCACGGCTCGGTGAGCAGGAACTGGTAGGTGTCGAAGCCGAGCGACTTCAGGATCTGGTTTGCCAGACCGATCTGGTCGACGCTCTTGTCCTTGTAGTCGTAGACGAACTTCCAGATCAGCGAGGCGCCGACGAGCGAGATCGCCATCGGAAGGAAGATCAGCCCCTTGGCGAACTTCTCCATGCGGGCCCGGTCGACCAGGACGGCGTAGACCAGGCCGATGAACGTCGACACGGTCGGCACCAGGAGCACCCAGAGGAAGGTGTTGCGGAGCACCCGGAGCTGCCCGGAGTCGGTGAAGATCGTGTGGTAGTTGTCGAGACCGACGAACTCGGTCGCGGTGTTGTTCTGGAACGACCGGTAGATCGTGACGATGGCGGGGTAGAGCAGCCCGATCGCGATCAGCGCCAGCGCCGGTATGACGAAGGCCAGGAACTGGATCCGCTCACCCGAGCGCGATCTCAGCTTCGAGGTCGCCAGCAGGATGATCGCCACGACGGCGAAGAACAATGCGATGCAGATGATCATCTGCACGAACTTCTCAGCTGAAGACATGCACACTCCCCTGCAGTCGGGCCGTCCCCACGCCCGGCCGGCTGGCGCCGGCCGGGCGCAGGGCGCGCGAGCTCAGCCGTCGATCAGGACGACGGCCAGGACTTCTCGATGTTGTCGAGAGCGTCCTGCGTGCTCTCGCCAGTGATCCAAGCAGTCATCTCCTTCCAGAAGGAGTTGGCGCCGACCTCACCCGGCATCTGGTCCGAACCGTCGAAGCGGAAGACCGCGTCGGGGTCCTGGAAGATCTGGGCGGAGAGCTGGTCGATCGGGCTGACCAGGTTGGCCACGTCCAGTCCGGTGTTCGCGCTGACCCAGCCGCCACCCGGGGTGGACTTGGCCTTCTCGTTGGCCCACACGTCGGTCGACAGGTAGGTCTGGAAGGCCTGGACCTCGGGCTTGTCGGAGAACGCCGTCACGAACTCGCCGCCGCCGAGGACCGGCTTGCCGAACTCGTCGCTCATCGTCGGGAGGTAGAAGGCGAAGACGTCGCCGTCCTCGGCCACCTTGGTGCCCTCCGGCCAGTTGGCCGCGTAGAAGCCGGCCTGGCGGTGCATCGCGCACTTGCCGTCGAGGATCGGGAGCCCGGCGTCCTGGAACGCCGTGGTGGCGATCGACTTCACGTCGCCGATGCCGCCGTTGACGTACTTGTCGTTCTTCAGGATGTTGCCGACGTCGTCGAGCGCCTCGGCGACCTGCGGGTCGTTGAACGGGATCTCGTGGTTGACCCACTGGTCGTAGACGTCCGGCCCGGAGGTGCGGAGCAGCACGTCCTCGAGCCAGTCGGTGGCCGGCCAGCCGGTGGCCTCACCGGACTCGATGCCCGCGCACCACGGCTTGATGCCGGTGGCCGCGATCTTGTCGGACAGCGCGAGCATGTCGTCCCAGGTCGACGGGACCTCCCAGCCGTTCTGCGCGAACATGCCCGGCGAGTACCACACGAAGGACTTCACGTTGGCGCCCAGCGGAGCGGCGTAGAACTTGTCGTCGACGGTGCCGTAGCCCTTCCAGTCCTCACCGAACCACTTGTCGACGTTGTCGGCGACGGCGGACGGAGCCTCCACCACCTTGCCGGTGCCGACGAGGGTCTTCAGCAGACCGGGCTGCGGGACGTAGGCGATGTCCGGCGGGTTGCCGGCCTGGACACGCACCGGCAGCTGGGCCTCGAACTCCTTGGAGCCCTCGTAGTTGACCTTGGCTCCGGTGCAGGTGGTGAACAGCTTGTAGGAGTCCTTCTGCGACTGGTCCTCTGGGGCCACGATGGAGGTGTAGACGCCCACCTCGCGCCCCGACAGGTCGCCGAAGTCCGCCAGCTGCTCCAGGTCCTTGCACTCGGACTTGTCGGCTCCGGGCCAGGTGCCACCCGCGGAACCGCCCTTGTCGTCGTCGGCACAGCTCGCCAGGGCGAGCCCTGCGCCCAGCACAGCGGCGGCCACGGCAGCCACTCGACGCGTGTTGCGTGTTCGCATGCCTTTTCCTCTCTTCATGGTCAGCAGGTCTGTCGTCTTGCTTGAAACCACCTGCCCGCTCCGTCAAGGCTCAGGTAAACGCTTACTCAGGAGGTGGTCAATAACTGCGCATAACGTTTCTGTAACGCACGTCACATGCGTGGGAACGCTCCCACTCGATGGCCACCGACGTCAACCCGCGTGTCCGAAGGGCGTCGCAACCGTGGCCCTTCCGCGACCCAGTGGCGGGCCTCTAGGGTGACCGCCGTCACTTCACTACGGATCGTCCGGCACGTACCTGCCGGTGAAGGGAGCACGCCACCATGGCCACAGTGACGTTCGAGAAGGCCCAGCGTTGGTATCCGGGGGCGGACAAGCCCGCGGTGCCGGGGATCGACCTCGAGATCGGCGACGGGGAGTTCATGGTCCTCGTCGGTCCGTCCGGATGCGGCAAGTCCACGACCCTGCGGATGCTCGCCGGGCTGGAGGAGGTCAACTCCGGGAAGATCTACATCGGCGACCGCGAGATCACCAACATGCCGCCCAAGGACCGCGACATCGCGATGGTGTTCCAGAACTACGCGCTCTACCCGCACATGACAGTGGCCGACAACATGGCCTTCGCGCTGAAGATGGCCAAGGTGCCCGTCGAGGAGCGCAAGCAGCGGGTGGCCGAGGCGGCCCGGATCCTGCAGCTCACCGACTACCTCGACCGCAAGCCGAAGGCCCTCTCGGGCGGCCAGCGCCAGCGGGTCGCGATGGGCCGCGCCATCGTCCGCGCGCCGCAGGTCTTCTGCATGGACGAGCCGCTGTCCAACCTCGACGCGAAGATGCGGGTCGCGACCCGCACCGACATCGCGAAGCTCCAGGCCGACCTGGGGGTCACCACCGTCTACGTGACCCACGACCAGATCGAGGCCATGACGATGGGCGACCGGGTCGCGGTCATGAACTTCGGCGTGCTGCAGCAGGTCGACACCCCGCTGAAGCTCTACGACAAGCCGGTCAACCTGTTCGTGGCCGGGTTCATCGGCTCGCCGGCGATGAACCTGCTCAAGGCCAAGGCCTCCGACGGACAGGCCAAGATCGGCAACTACACGGTGCCGGTCGACCCCGGCGCGGCGGCCAAGTTCGGCCCGCAGCACACCAACATCACCGTCGGCGTACGTCCCGAGTCCTGGCGCGTCGTCTCGGCCGCGGAGGGCGGGCTGCCCGTCACCGTCACCGTCGTCGAGGAGCTCGGTGCCGACGAGTTCGTCTACGGCACCTGCGACGTCGAGGGCACCCCGGGCAACATCATCATCCGGGTCAGCGGCCGCGGATCGGCCCACAAGGGCGACACCATCCACGTCACCACCGACCCCAAGGACGTCCACGTCTTCGACACCGAGACCGGCGAAAGATTGTCCGACTGATTCGGTCTCTACCCTCGTGAGCTTCGTCCCCGGGCCCACGACGACGCTCGCTGCGCTCGCAGCTTCGCAGTCGTCGTGGCCACCGGGGCCGATCACGAGGCGCGCTCGCTGCGCTCGCAAGGCTCGCTGCGCTCGCGGCTTCGCGGTCGCCATGGCCACCGGACCGATCACGAGGCGCGCTCTCTTCGCGAGGGGGGCTCGCGAAACTTGGCCGGCGGCGTCGAGCGAGGGGACAGTCAGCGCGCGCGGTCGGCGGTGCGGCGGATGCCGTCGGCGAAGGTCTCGTGGAGGGCGGGCGGGAGGTCGTGGCCCATGCCGTCGATGAGCAGCAGCTCGGCGCCGGGGATGGCCGCGGCGGTCGCTCGGCCCCCGGAGACGTGCACCATCCGGTCGGCCAGGCCGTGCACGACGAGGGCCGGCGTCGTCAGCGCCCGGAGCCTCGGGGCGCGGTTGGGCTGGGTGAGGATCGCCATCATCTGGCGCATCGTGCCGCTGGCGCTCACGCCGCGGTCGTAGGTCGCGGCGGCATCGGCGCGGATGCGCTCCTCGGTCACCGGGTAGGCGGGGGAGCCGATGATCTTCCAGGTCCGCAGGCTCGCCTCGATGTAGCCCTCGCGCCCGGCGGCATGGCCGAGCAGGTTGGGCAGCAGGCTCGGGTGCTGCCAGCCGACGGTCCGCTTGCCGGTGGTCGACATGATGCTGGTCAGCGACCGCACCCGCCCCGGCCGCGCGATCGCCATCGTCTGGGCGATCATGCCGCCCATCGAGACCCCACAGACGTGGGCGGACTCCAGGCCGAGGTGGTCGAGCAGCCCGAAGCCGTCGTCGGCCATGTCCGTGAGCGCGTACGGCGCCCGCACGCGACGGCCGGCGAAGGCGCGCGCCAGCGTGGTCCGGGTGACCCGGCCGACCATCCGGCTGGACCTGCCGCAGTCACGGTTGTCGAAGCGGATGACATGGAAGCCGCGCTCGACGAGCAGCTCGCACAGCTCCGACTCCCACCACGTCATCGGCCCGCCCAGCCCCATGACCAGGAGCAACGGCTCGCCGTCCGGGGTACCGAAGGTCTGGTAGCACAGCTCCACCTCACGGCCCACGGGGGCGAACAGCTCCTCGGAGACCGCGACCGACATACCGAAAGTGAACCAAATGCGTGGATCTCCCGGGACCACGGGTTACCCGCCCGTAACCTTGACGACGTGACCGAGTCACCGGCGACCGGCTCCCCGGACGAGGCCGGCTCCTCCCTGGGAGGGCCCCTCGCCGGCTTCCTCCTGCCGGACGGGTTCCGCCGCCCACGGGTCGCCGAGGTGCTGCGCGAGACCAGTCTGGTCCTGGAGGCCGGCCGCTACGCCGTGACCTCGCTGGACCAGCGGCGCCGGGCCCGGGTCACGCCGTACGCCGCGCGTGGCGTCTCCCGGACCGAGGAGCCGGTGATCCTGGTGCCGGGCTTCATGGCGGGCGACGCGACGCTGCGCGCGATGAGCCGCAGCCTGCGCCGGCGCGGCTTCCGCACCTACCGCGCGCACATCCGCGCCAACGTCCGCTGCACCCGGTCCGCCGCCGACGAGCTCGAGTCGCGCATCGAGTCGATCGCGATCCGGCGCGGCAGCCGGGTCCAGGTCGTGGGGCACAGTCTCGGCGGCATGCTGGCTCGGGGCCTGGCCGTGCGCCGGCCCGACCTGATCTCCGGGATCGTGACGATGGGCAGCCCGATGCTGGCCCCGGGGGCCCACCACCTGCTGCTCTCCGCCAGCGTCGACATGTTGGTCCGGCTCAGCCGGGCCGGTGTGCCGGGCCTGATGGCCGAGGACTGCGTCGCCGGTGACTGCGCCCGGCAGAGCTTCTACGAGAGCCGGGAGCCGCTGCCCGCCGACGTATCGTTCACCGCGATCTACTCCCGCCGCGACGGCATCGTCGACTGGCGGGCGTGCATCGACCCGGTCGCTCACGCGGTGGAGGTGACCGCATCCCACCTCGGCATGGCCCTGGACCCGCGGGTGATCGACGTCGTCACCGACGCACTCCACCTCCCGGCGTACGGCGGACGACCGGGGCTGCGCCCGGTGCCGGGCTCAGTGCTCGAAGTCGACAGCGGAGAAAGCGCGTAGCTTCGAGAGCTTGTGCTCGCTTCGGATGGAGCGGATCGTGCCGCTGCGCGAGCGCATGACCAGGGAGTCGGTGGTGCAGCCGCCCGGCCGGTAGCGCACCCCGCTCATCAGGTCGCCGTCGGTGATGCCGGTGGCTGCGAAGAAGCAGTCGTCTCCGGTGACGAGGTCGTCGGTGGTCAGGACGTGGTCGGGGTCGAGGTTGTGGCCGGCGTCGACGGCCCGCTGCCGCTCCTCGTCGTCGCGCGGCCAGAGCCGACCCTGGATCACTCCGCTCATGCACTTCATCGCGCAGGCCGCGATGATCCCTTCCGGTGTGCCGCCGATCCCGAGCAGCAGGTCCACGCCGCTGCCGGGCCGGGCCGCCGAGATCGCGCCGGCCACGTCGCCGTCGACGATGAACTTGATCCGCGCCCCGGTGGCCCGGATCTCCTCGGCCAGCGCCTCGTGGCGCGGCCGGTCCAGCAGGACGACGGTGACGTCGGACGGGCTGGTGCCCTTGGCCTTGGCGACCTGGTGGATGTTCTCGGCGACGGGGTAGCGGATGTCGACGACCTCGGCCGCCTCGGGTCCGGTGACGAGCTTCTCCATGTAGAAGACCGCGGACGGGTCGTACATCGACCCGCGAGGGGCCACCGCGAGCACCGCCACCGCGTTGGCCATGCCCTTGGCGGTGAGTGTGGTCCCGTCGATCGGGTCGACCGCCACGTCGCACTCCGGCCCGGTGCCGTCGCCGACCCGCTCGCCGTTGTAGAGCATCGGGGCGTTGTCCTTCTCGCCCTCGCCGATGACGACCACGCCGTCCATGCCGATGGTCGAGATCATCACGCGCATCGCGTTGACCGCGACCTGGTCGGCGCCGTTCTTGTCGCCGCGGCCGACCCAGCGCGCGGCCGCCATCGCGGCCGCCTCGGTGACGCGGACGAGCTCCAGGGCGAGGTTGCGGTCCGGAGACTCCGGGGAAGGGGCCAGGCTCGCGAGCGGCATGGCGGTGACTTTATCGGGCCAGCAGCGCGAGCACCCCCACACCGGCGACGAGCGAGGCCGGGGTGATCACGAGCGAGACCCGGTGGAACTCGGTGCTGCTCACCCTGCGGCCGGAGCGGACCAGGGTGCGCCGCCAGAGCAGGTTGGCCAGCGACCCCGTCCACGTCAGCCCGGAGCCGATGTTGAGGCCGAGCAGCGCCGCCACCACCGCCGTGGTGCCGAGCGGCGCCACCATCGGCACCAGCAGGATCGTCGCGGAGAGGTTGGTGACCAGGGCCGCCAGCAGCGTGGCGAGCACCGCCAGCGCCATGAGCGCGGCGAACGACGTGCCGTCGGGCACCAGCCGGGCCACCAGGTCGCCGAGGAAGCCGGTCGACACGGCGGCCACGGTGATGCCGAGCGCCACCACCAGCAGCGCGAACGACGGGTGCCCGGCGCGTACGACGTCACGCGGGCGGACCAGGCGGCGAGCGGCCGCCCACACCACGAGCACCAGCGCGGCCGCCGAGGAGACCCAGGCCGGCGCCACGTCCCAGTGCGAGAGCACCGCGAACCCGACGAGCATCAGCGCCACCACGACCACGGGCACGAGCGGCACCGGAGGGCCGGTCAGCTCACCGTGCTCCCGCTGCGGTGCGGCCAGATCGCCGCGGAACAGGAGCCGCAGCCCGGCGTACTCCACCACCAGCACCGCGAGCAGGACCGGCGCCATCCGGGCCGCGAACCCGAGGAAGGTGAGGTCGAGGTGGGGGAGGGCCAGCAGGTTGGTGAGGTTGGAGACCGGAAGCAGCAGCGAGGCGGAGTTGGCCATCCGCAGGCAGGCGAACGCGCCGGGCCGGTCCGAGGTGCCCAGCGTGGCCGCGGCACCGACCACGATCGGCGTCAGCAGGACGACCGTGGCGTCGAGGCTGAGCACCGCCGTGACCAGCGCGGCCAGCAGGAACACCCCCAGGAACAGCCGGTCCGGCCGGCTGTGGCTGGCCCGGCCGACGAGCCGGGCCGCCGCTGCGAACAGCCCGGCCCGCGCGCACACGTCGCAGACCACGAGGATCGTGACCAGGAAGACGACCACCGGCAGCAACGCCCGCACGGTGTCTTCGAGCTCGTTGCGGCTGACCAGCCCGGTCGCCAGCACGACGACCGTCGCCACCACCGCAACCGCGGCCTCCTGCCGCCACGGCAGGTGCAGGATGGCGGTCACGAGCAGCGCGCCCAGCGCAGCGAGCGCCAGGGCGTCGGCGAGGGCGGTCGCGACGTCGGCGTGGACGCCGGTCAAGGTGCGGTCGTCAGCGTCAGGTCGTCGTAGTCGCAGCTGGCGGAGTCGCCGTGCGTGGCGAACCCGACCGCGGTGGGGGGCCTGAGCACCGGGTCGACCACGGTGGCGACCCGGCGTCCACCGACCAGCACCACCACGACGCCGTGGTCGTCGACCACGGCGACGTCGCTGGCGAGGCCCTCGGGCACCGAGAACTCCTCGGTGTGCGTGCTGCCGAGCAGGCTGCTCCAGCTCATGGTGCCGGTGCCCGCCGCACGGTCCAGGGTCACCGAGAACTGGGTGTTGCCGTCGGAGGTGTAGAGGCCGCACTGGCCCCGGTTCCGGCCCTGGTCGGCCACCACGGCCCAGGTGGCGCCGGCGCCGGAGGTGGGCACCGACTGGCGCGCGGTGTAGCCGGCGCCCACACCGCTGACCTCGATGCGGTAGCGGCCGTTCCTGATCGAGGTCGTGACGGTCCCGGCCGGGACCTGCTGCTGGCCGGTCCCGAAGGACGTGGTGCCCTCGAAGGTGTCCCGGAACGCCACCGTCCGGGGCGTGCTCACCTCGGGAACCGCGCCGATGTTCGCCGAGGTGGACACCTCGAGCGGCGCCGGCGCGGCCCGTTCGCCGGCCGGGCACGGAGAATCGAGGTCGTCGTTGTCGAAGGCGAGCTGCCAGCTGTCCACGTCGATGCGGTGCCCGAACTCGCGGCACAGGTCATCGGAGAGCGAGCCGGAGACGTCGGTCGAGGTCGCGTGGGGGTCCCACACCCGGAGCGACCCGTCGACCCCGGCGGTCACGAGGTAGCCGTCGGGGTTGAAGGCGGCCTCGGAGACGAGCGAGGTGTGGCCCCCGGTGAGGGTGGTCAGCAGGTGACCGTCCGCGGTGTCGAAGACGTAGCCGCGGCCGGCCAGGTCGAAGCTGGCGACGGTCCCGCCGTCCAGCGACATCGCCGAGGTCCAGCTGATGGGCGGGAGCGCGGACTCCGGTGCGTTCGGGTCGGTGGCGCTGAAGCTGCTGACCGTGGTCCCGGTGGCGATGTCGACCACGGTGATCCGGTCGAAGTCCGGGAAGTCGATGAGCACGGTGCGGCCAGTCGTGTCGGCGACGAGGTGCTGGACGCCGGAGTCGGTGGATCCCGGGACCAGCGTGGTCGAGCTGCCGTCCCCGAGCGCGTTCCACACCCCGAGCCTGGTGGTGGTCGAGCCGACGAGCACCCTCCCGTCGTCGAGCACGGCGAGCGCCGTGGGGTCACCGAGGTTGCTGTGCCAGGCGCCCAGGCGGCGGGGTGCGGCCGGGTCGCGCATGTCCCAGATCGCCACCCACGAGCGGCGACCCTCGGCCATGAGGGAGCCGTCGGGGGAGAAGGCGAGGACCGGCACGGACTGGTCGTTGGCACTGAACACGGTGAGCGGGGCCGGCGGGTCGCCGGCCGCCGTGAGGTCGTAGACGCTGAGCCCGTCGACGTCGTCGGCCGCGACGTAGACCCGCCCGTCCGGCCGCACGACCAGCGCGCCGGCCTGCTTGAAGGAGCGGACCGTCGCCCGGTCGGTGTCCCACGCCAGCGTGTCGTCACCGGTCGTGACGGTCCCGATCGAGCCGCCGACGCCGAGCTGGAAGAACGTCGCCTGGCCGGGAGCCCGATAGACATCGCGGGCCGGGGAGCGGAGCAGCAGACGGGCAAGCTCCCGGAGCTCGCCCGCATCGGGGTCGAGCTCCAGCCCGTGCAGGAGGGCGGCGGCGGCCGCGGGCGGGTCGTGGACCAGCTCGCGCTGGGCGATCGCGGCCAGCTCACCGATCCTGGCCTGGTCGGCTCGCTGGCGATCGGCCCTCGCGTTGACCGCGAGGACGACGACGAGCGCGACGGCGAGCGCCGCGACGACCACACCCACCCCGGCGCGGACCATCCGGGCGCGGCGCTGGCGGGTGACGGAGGCGTCGACGTACGCCGCGACGTCCGGTGTCGCCATCGGCTGGTTGCGCCCCCGCCAGTCGCGCGCCTGGTCCAGCTCCAGCCCGGAGAGCAGCCCCGACTGGGTGGCTCCGGCCTCTCGCCAGTCGGTGGCCCGGCGCTCGAGGCGGCCGCGGAGCAGCAGGTCGTCGCGCCGGTGCTCGATCAGCTGGACCAGCGGTGGCCAGGCGGAGAACAGCGACTCGTGCGCGGGTGCGTAGACCTGCTGGTCGTTGACCTCGTTGACCACGACCAGCCTCGCGTCGACCAGGTCGTCGAGGATCTCGCGGTGCGCCGGTGGCACGTCGACGGCCCGGGCCAGCCGCTTGTGGGGCGTCTCGTCGGTCAGGCTGACCAGGTGCAGGATGGCCTCGGCGACCTGCTCCTCGGTGCGACCACCCCTTGCCACCTCGGCAGCGCGGGACGCGATCGCGCCGCGGACCCCGCCGATCGCGTCGTACTCGGCGTGGGTGAGCCGGCCGTCCTCGGCGTCGGCCGCCATCCGCGCCAGCGTGAACGCCAGCAGCGGCAGTGCCTCGCCGGAGCCGGTGTCGTCGACGAGCCGCTGGACCAGCCCCTCCTCCAGGGTCAGGTGCGAGCGGCGCGCCGGCTCGCTGATCACCTCGGCGAGGTCGGCCCGCGACAGCGGCGGGACGTGCAGCACCGTCGGCGCGATCTTCATCGCGAACCTGCCGGTCTCGGCCGCGATCTTGTCCCACATGTCGGTGCGGGCGGTCATCACGACCCGCAGCGGCGAGGGCGCGGTGCAGCTCGTGGTGAGCGCCTCGAGGAACGCGCGGCGCTCGGCCTCGGGGGTCATGGTGACCAGCTCCTCGGCCTGGTCGACCACGACGAGCACCTTGGTGTCCTCCGAGCCGTGGCCGGCCTCGCGGAGCTGTCGCACGTAGTCGGCCATCCCGCCGGGGGTGGTGAGCAGCTGCCGGCAGCGGTCGGCGTCGAGGTCGGCGCCGCCGAGCTTGGCGGCGTCGGCCAGGGCGAGGGCCATCTCGGCGAGGGGTACGTCGGACGGGGTCCACGGGTCGGTGACCAGCCAGTCCGCCGAGACCCGCAGCGCCGGCACCAGCCCTGCCCGGACCAGAGATGACTTGCCGCTTCCGGACGGCCCGAGCACCGGGATGATCGCACCCTCACGGCTGCGGCTGGGCGGGTCGACCAGCTGGCGGAGCTGGTCGATCTGGCGGTCCCGGCCGAAGAACACCGCGGCGTAGGACTCGTCGAAGGCGCGCAGCCCTGGGAACGGGGACCGGGAGGTGTCCCACCGCGCCTCCTGGTCGAGCCCGAGGGCCTCGAGCGCCCCACGCACCCGCTCCCGGTCGATGTCGCTCGAGGTGACGTGCAGCCCCTGCAGGTCCTCGGTGAGCGGGTGCGGCGCGCACCCGTCGACGAGCAGGGCGAGGATCGGCTTGCGCAGCCACCGGGTCAGCGCCAGCTCGGAGTGGCACCACTGGCTGGCGACCGACTTCGGGGTGGTGATGAAGACGACCGCGTCGCAGGCGTCGAGGTTCTCGAACAGCTGGTCACGCCACGCCTTGCCGGGCACGAGGCCGCCGGTGGGGTCGAAGTCGAGGAAGACCGACTCCCAGCCGAGGTCGGCGAGGCAGTCCTTGACCTGGGCGGCGAGCTCGTTGTCGGCAGAGGAGTGCGACACGAACAGCTGCGCCACCACTCACCTCCCCCTGGATGACCGGGCTCCCTCAGGCCGGGACATCATCACACGGCTGACACGATGAGACCGTGAGCGAGCCGCGTGAGCGACCCAGCCGCTACGACCGCAGCTTCGGCGGCCTGATCGCGGCGCTGATCGCCACCGTGCTGTTCGTCACGGCGTACGTCGGCTTCCGGGCCTTCATCCGCGAGCAGCCGGACGTCGAGCCGGAGTCGGTCAACTACCTCAGCTGCGTCTCGGACGTGCAGGGCGCGGGCAGCACGGTGGTCTACCCGATCGCCCTCCCGGCCGGCTGGCTCGACACGAGCGTGGCCTACGAGCGCGGCGAGTCGCCGTCCTGGCGGATCGGGATCCTCACCGACCGCGAGCAGTTCGTCGGGGTGGTGCAGCAGGACGAGGACGCCGAGGACCTCGTCCGGACCTACGTCGACAAGAACGCGATCCCGGGTGACGACGCCAGCCCGGCGAACGGGCTGGGAGCGACCACGTGGCGGACCTGGTCGGACCGGGGCGGCGACCATGCCTTCGCCACGGTGCTCGACAGCGGACCGCTGGCCGGCGAGACGCTGCTGGTCTACGGGTCGGCGTCGGTCGCCGAGCAGGAGGCGCTCATCGACCTGCTCACGGTGGCACCGGTGCCCGACCAGCCCGCCGACGCGGAGTGCGCCGCGTCCTAGTCACCGCCCTGGCCGTCCTGGTCCAGCGTCTCGTCGAGCCGCTTGCGGACGCCGTCGAGCCACTGCTGGCAGATCGTGGCGAGCTGCTCGCCGCGCTCCCAGAGCGCCAGTGATTCCTCGAGCGTGGTGCCGCCGGCCTCGAGCCTGCGGACGGTCTCGACCAGCTCCTCGCGGGCGGCTTCGTAGGACAGCGCCTGGTCGGCCTGGTTGTCGTCGGGCTGCTCAGCCATCGCTCTCCTCGAGGAGCTCGGTGCGGGTCGTGCCGGTGGTCACCGCGTGCACGCGGCCGTCGGCCACGCGCACGCTGATCGGGGCGTCCGGCCGCACCCCCGCGACCGAGGTCACGACGCGGCCGCCGGCGTCCTGGAGCACGGCGTAGCCGCGCTGCAGGGTGGCCAGTGGCGACAGGGCCCGGGCGCGGGCCCGGTGGTGGGCGATGTCGTCGGTGGCCCGGTCGAGTCGGTGGGTCACGGTGCGGCGGGCGCGCTCGCGGAGCGCCTCGATCTCGCCGGCCCGCTCGGCGAGCAGCCCACGCGGGTCGCCCAGGACCGGCCGCGAGCGGAGCGCGTCGAGCCCGGCCTGCTCGCGGGCCAGCCAGCCGCCGAGCACCTGTCGGATGCGCTGCCTGGCGGTGTCGACCCGACGCAGCTCCTCGGCCACGTCGGGGACGACCAGCTTGGCGGCGTCGGTCGGCGTCGACGCGCGCACGTCGGCGACCAGGTCGAGCAGCGGCTGGTCCTGCTCGTGGCCGATCGCGGAGACGACCGGCGTGCGGAGCCGATGGACCGCGCGGACCAGCGCCTCGTCGGAGAACGGCAGCAGGTCCTCGACCGACCCGCCGCCCCGGGCCACGACGATGACGTCGACGTCCGGGTCGCGCTCGAGCCGGCCGAGGGCCTCCATCACCTCGGCCGCGGCCCGGGGACCCTGCATGGTGGCGTAGGCGACCTCGAAGGCGACGTTGGGCCACCGGCGCCGCGCGTTCTCCAGCACGTCGCGCTCGGCGGCCGACCCGGGCGCAGTCACCAGTCCCACCCGGTGGGGCAGGAAGGGCAGCGACCGCTTCAGCTCGCCGGCGAACAGCCCCTCGGCCGCCAGCAGCTGACGGCGCCGCTCCAGCCGGGCCAGCAGCTCGCCCAGCCCGACCATCCGGATCTCGCGGACCGCCAGCGAGAACGAGCCCCGGTTGGCGTAGTAGGACGGCTTGGCGTGCACCACCACGCTGGCGCCCTCGACCAGGGGCGTGGCCAGGCTGTCGACCCGGTCACGGGGGACCGTCAGCGGGACGGAGATGTCGGCCACCGCGTCGCGCAGCGTCATGAACACCGTCTGCAGCCCGGGCCGCCTGCTGATCTGGGCGATCTGGCCCTCCACCCAGACCGCGCCGAGCTTGTCGACCCACTGGGAGATCAGGTTGGCGATCTGGCGGACCGGCGCGGGGGAGTGCGCGGAGGTCTCCAGAGCCATGCCGCGACTTTAGGGCGTGACACCGACGCCCGTAGGCTTGGCCGGGTGACCACCGACCTCGGTACGCCGCGCGTGCTGCCCTCAGACGAGGCCGAGCGCGCCGTACTGCTGGCAGCGCCACGCGGCTACTGCGCGGGCGTGGACCGGGCCGTGGTCACGGTGGAGAAGGCGCTCGAGCTCTACGGCTCTCCGGTCTACGTGCGCAAGCAGATCGTGCACAACAAGCACGTCGTGGCCGATCTGGAGTCGAGGGGTGCGGTCTTCGTCGAGGAGCTCGACGAGGTGCCGGCCGGCGCCACCGTGGTGTTCTCCGCGCACGGCGTCTCGCCGGAGGTGCACCGGCAGGCCGAGGCGCGCAGCCTCAAGACCATCGACGCGACCTGCCCGCTGGTCACGAAGGTCCACCACGAGGCGAAGCGGTTCGCCGGTGACGACTACGACATCCTCCTGATCGGCCACGCCGGCCACGAGGAGGTCGAGGGCACCGCGGGGGAGGCGCCGGACCACATCCAGCTGGTCGAGGGCCCCGGCGACGTGGCCGGCATCGTCGTGCGGGACCCGACGAAGGTGGCGTGGCTGTCCCAGACCACGCTCTCGGTCGACGAGACGCTCGAGACCGTCGCTGCGATCCGGGAGCGGTTCCCGCAGCTGCTCGACCCGCCCAGCGACGACATCTGCTACGCCACCCAGAACCGCCAGCTCGCCGTCAAGGAGATCGCCCGTGACTCCGACCTGGTGATCGTCGTCGGCTCCGGCAACTCCTCCAACTCGGTCCGCCTGGTCGAGGTCGCGCTCGAGGCCGGTGCCGGTGCGGCCCACCGCGTGGACGACGCCTCCGAGATCGACGAGACCTGGCTGGACGGCGTCGGCACCGTCTCGGTGACCTCGGGCGCAAGCGTGCCGGAGTCGCTGGTCCAGGAGGTGCTCGCCTTCCTGCGGGAGCGGGGCTACCCCGACGCCCGGGCGGTGCACAGCGCCGAGGAGTCGCTGATCTTCGCCCTGCCCAAGGAGCTGCGCCGCGATCTCAAGGCGGCCGGCCGGAGCTGACCTCGCTCAGCCCTGCGGGGGCTTGCGCGTCGTCTTCTTCGCCGGCGTCCGCTTCCTAGCCGTGGCCTTGGCCGGCGTCCGCTTCCCCGCCGGCCGTTTGGTCGGCGCCGGCACCACGGGCGCTGGGTCCGGCTCGGGCTCTGGCTCGGGCTCTGGCTCGGGTTCTGGTTCGGGCTCTGGTTCGGGCTCTGGCTCGGGTTCTGGTTCGGGTTCTGGTTCGGGCTCCGGCTGGGGCTCGGGCTCGGGCTCTGGCTCGGGCTCTGGCTCGGGTTCTGGTTCGGGCTCCGGCTCGCGGGTCTCGTCCTCGATCGCGGACTCCGCATCATGCACCGGCTCGACGTCCCACTCCTCCCAGTCGCCCCACTCCTCCTCGGAGCCGTCGAGCTCGCCGTCCTGGTCGTACTCCTCGGTGTCCCGGATGGCCGCGATCTCGCCGGTGTCGTCGTCCGCGGGGACCACCATCGTGTAGTCGTGCACGCCGAGGTCGTCGACGTCGCCGAGCTCGTCCAGCTCGGACCCGGCTCTCTGTCGACCCGGCGCGGGGTCCTCGTTCCCGACGGGGGCCGGCCCCCCGTCGTCGAGGTCGTCGTCGTCCCGCTCCCGCGACAGCCGCCGGTCCCGGCGGATCATGACGATCACCTGGAAGGTGAGGATCAGCAGCAGGACGGCGATCGCGAGCACGAACCACCCCGCCCAGGACTTCTCCTCCTCCTTCACGGGCTGGTGTGGCGCCAGCGACCTGGTGGCGGCGACGAAGGCCGGGTTCGCCTCGTCGGCGATCACCAGGTCACCGTCGAGGTTCGCCCAGCCGGCGTGCACCACGGCGTCGACGACCTTGCGGGACAGCTCCTCCGGGGCTGCCGCGCCACCCGGTGCCCAGCTACCGAGCATCAGCACCAGCCGGTCGTTGCGGTCGATCGACTCGAGAACGGCGTAGGGGTCCTGCGAGGTGAAGTCGACCGTCGAGTCGTCGCGGTCGACGAGTCGGGTCGACGACAGCTCCAGCGGCGCGTCGAGGGCCTCGGAGTCGGCGGCCAGGGCACCGACCATCAGTCCGGACCGGTCGTCGGCGAGGAAGGCGTCCGGTGCCATCAGCTGGACGTCGAGCAGTGACCCGGCCGAGCGCTGCAGCTCGGCGATGAGTGCGGCCGCATCGATCGCGGCGGCGGCCTGGTTGCCCTCGGCGCTGCGCAGTGCCACCGGGAGCGTCCCCTCGAAGATCTGCGGATAGAGCTGGAACCCCTTGGCCTTGCCGGTGCCGTGTGCGACCGTGACGGCCGAGCCGGCGGTGTCGAGGTCGACCTCGGCGGGCGGGATGCCCGACGGGGTGCAGGCCGAGCCGTCGGGCGCGGCCGCGGTGAGGACCAGCTCGATGTCGTTGACCGAGCGGAGGCTGCCGGCGGGGAGCGGCACGTCGAGGTCGAACGTCGCCTCCTCACCCAGCGTCGTGGAGCCGACCAGGTCGCCGTTGGCGCGGACGTCGAGTCGCGCCCCGCTGGCGTCCGGGAACGCGGTGTGCGAGCCCTTCAGGTGCAGCTCCATCGCCGAGACCGGTATGCCGAAGGAGTCCTGGCGCAGCTGGAGGTGCTGGGCGACCGAGCCGTAGCCGGTGAGGGACAGGCTGCCGGTGCCGAGGTCCTCCAGGGTCCGGGTCCGGGCGGTGCTGCGGGGCTTGGTCTGCTGCGAGAGGTCCTCGGCGTCGCTGCCGGACAGGCCGAGCAGGTCGGACGACAGGGCACGCGCGGCGTCGACCAGTGCGTCGCCGGCCCCCGTCAGCGTGAGCATCGGGATGCCGGCCGTGGTGGACACGGCCGGGGTCACGTCGCCGGGGGGTCCCGGCACCAGGGCGACCACACGCTGCCCGGCGGTTGCCTCGCCGGCAGGCGGCACGCTGAGCCTCAGGTCGACCGGTGTGTCGTCGTCGTACCGGTAGGCCAGCGCCCCCACCGCGGTGAGGCCCGCGGCGATCATCTGGGGGTCGGGGTTCTCCGGCATGACGACGGTGACCCCGGTCGCCGAGGCCGGGAAGAAGTCCGCGACCGTCGTCGGAGCCGTCTCGGTGCCGCGGTAGTCGAGCTCGATCTTGCGCATCGACGCGACCCCGCCGGCCGGCACGCAGGTGGCGCCCGCCGCGAGCGGCCCCTCGGTCGACATGGTCAGACCGATGGTGCCGTCGGCGATCACGTCCGACTGCTCCACCGGGATGCGGACCTTCTGGTAGAGCGCCGACGGCACGGTCCTTCGGACCGCACCGTTGACCCGGAAGGTGATCGTCCCGCCCTCGAGCACCTCGGGCTGGGTCACGACGCCGTTGACGGCGCGCACCTCCACCCCGGCCGGCACCGGCACCGCGAAGGTGCTCTCGGCCTGGGTTGCCGTGGTCATCCGGCCGGGCAGCAGCGTGGTGTCCGCGTGCGCCGCAGGCGGCGGAACGACGAGCAGGACGGCCGCGCCCAGGGTCGCGACCGCAACGGGCACCGCGCGGCCCCGTGGGCGTCGCCGTCCGCTGAGTGCCTTCCCCCGCACGGGTGGGATGGTGCCACAGCGCGCGCACCCTAGAGTCCAAGTTGTGGCGCGGTACCTCGACATCCATCCGGACAACCCGCAGGAGCGGTTGCTGCAGCAGGTCGTGGACGCGCTGCGCGACGACGCGCTGATCGCCTACCCGACCGACTCGGGCTACGCGCTGGGCTGCCGGACCGGCAACCGCGACGGCCGTGACCGCATCCTGCGCATCCGTGGCCTGGACGAGCGGCACCACTTCACCCTGGTCTGCAAGGACTTCGGCCAGCTCGGCCAGCTGGTCAAGGTCGACAACGCGGCGTTCCGCGCCATCCGGTCCGTGACGCCGGGGCCTTACACCTTCATCCTCCCGGCGATGCCGGAGGTGCCGCGCCGGCTCCTGCACCCGCGCAAGCGCACGGTCGGCGTGCGCATCCCCGACCACACGGTCGTGCACGCGCTGCTCGAGCTGCTGGGGGAGCCGCTGCTCTCGAGCACGCTGATCCTGCCCGGCGAGACCGAGCCACGGACCCTCGGCTGGGACGTCAAGGAGGAGCTCGACCACGCGGTCGACCTGGTCGTCGACGCCGGCGAGACGCCGGCCGAGCCGACGACGGTCATCGACTGGTCCGAGGGCGTCCCCGAGGTGCTGCGCCAGGGCGCCGGCGACGCCAGCCGCTTCGTGGCCTAGGTCGATCGCCGTCCGCGGAGGAACTGGTCCCGGATCGCGAGGCACAGCAGGCACCCGGCGTACCCGATCCCCAGGGCGACCGCGTGGTCGGCGAGCCCGTTCGCCACGGTCGGCACCAGCGCGGTTTCGCTCGGGGCGAGCGCGTGCGGCAGTGAGATCGCCACGAGCACGAAGGACACCAGCATGACCAGCGGTGGCAGCACGCCCACCGTGAAGAAGTCCTCCGGCCGGACCAGCACGGCCACGACCAGGCACATCAGCACGAACGCGACGTCGAAGACCGGGCCCACCCGCCCGTCGACCGCGATGTCGAGGACGACCACGGTGAGGGTGAGCGCGAGCCCGAGGGCCACCACCTGGCGGCCCGGTTCGTGACCCTCCTCCCAGAGGGTGCGAGCCCCGCTCACACCATCACGGTAGGACCGTGGCGCAGGGCGTGGTCGGAGCCGCGCCGCCGGCCGTCAGTCGAGCTGCACCCCCACCGGGGCGTGGTCCGACGCGCCGACGCCGGCTCGCTCCTCGCGGTCGATGAACGCGTGCACCACCCGGTCGGCGACCGAGGGCGTGCCGAGCACGAAGTCGATGCGCATCCCGCGGTTGCGCTCGAAGCGCTGCCGGTAGTAGTCCCAGTAGGTGTAGACCTCCGGCCCGGGCGCGTGCGGGCGCACGACGTCGACCCAGCCGTCGTCGAGGAACGCCTGGAACGCCGCGCGCTCGCGCGGCGTCACGTGGGTGTCGTTGGCGTACGCCGCCATGTCGAAGACGTCCTCGTCGAGCGGGGCGATGTTCCAGTCGCCCACCAGGCACACGTCTGACCCGAGCCAGCCGTGGGCCGCCTCGCGCAGCCGCGAGAGCCAGTCGAGCTTGTAGACGTAGTGCGGGTCGTCGATCTTGCGGCCGTTGGGCACGTAGAGCGAGTAGACCCGGACCCCGCCACAGGTGGCGCCGATGGCGCGTGACTCGGGAGCGACCGGGTCGCCCCACCCGGGCATCCCCTCGAAGCCGAGCTCGACGTCCTCGATGCCGACCCGGCTCAGGATCGCGACGCCGTTCCACTGGTTGGTGCCGGCGTAGGCCAGGTCGTAGCCCATCGCCTGCAGCCCCATCAGCGGCAGCTGGTCCTCCCGCGCCTTGGTCTCCTGCAGCGCCAGCACGTCGAGGTCGTGGCGCACGAGGAGCTTCTCGACCCGGTCGATGCGGGTCCGGAGAGAGTTGACGTTCCACGTGGCCAGCCGCACGGACCCAACCTAGTCACGTCTAGCGTGGTGCCACATGGAGAGGTTGGCCGCGTGGCTGGTGCACGCCTACACCGCCGCCGGGGCCGTGCTCGCGCTGCTGATGGTGCACTTCTCCTACCAGCACGAGGTCACCACCGTGCTGTGGCTGTTCCTGGCCGCGATGGTCGTGGACGGGACCGACGGGATGGTCGCGCGGCGGCTGCGGGTCAAGGAGCACGTCCCCGAGCTGGACGGCGCCCTTCTCGACAACATCGTCGACTACCTGACCTACGTGCTCGCGCCGATGGTCCTGCTCTGGGCCAACGGCTACCTGCCGGACGGCGCCTGGGGCGGCGTGGTGGCCAGCCTGCCCGTGGTGGCGTCGTGCTACCAGTTCTGCCGGACCGACGCGAAGACCGACGACCACTTCTTCCTGGGCTTCCCGTCGTACTGGAACGTCGTGGCCTTCTACGTCGTCGTCCTCGAGCTCGGGGCCACGACGACGACGGTGCTCCTGGTCGTGCTGTCGGTGCTGGTCTTCGTGCCGATCAAGTACGTCTACCCCTCGCGCACGGAGACGTTCTGGTACGCCAACATGGCGGGCGCCACCGCATGGCTCGTCCTGTTCGGGGTGATGACCGCGCTGCTGCCGGACGTCCCGCTGGGCCTCACGCTGCTGTCGATGGCCTACCTCGCCTACTACGTGGTCGAGAGCCTGTGGCTCACCTTCCGGAGTCGCGGGAAGCCTGTCGGGGTCGCGGCGCCGCAGCCCGCACCCTGACCCCGGCGGATCGCGATGCACAGTGCGGATCAGTCGTCGAGCTGAAGGACGGTCGCACCCTTCTCGGGCCGGGGGTGCTTCGCGGTGCCGACCCCGATCAGGCACGCCTCTCCGGTGCCGGGGTCGGCCTTGATGTCCATCTCGGTGACCTTCGTGCTTCCACCCCCGGGTGTCCCGGTGGTGACCGTGTGCGGGAACGTGCCGATCAGCCGGATCCGGAGCACCTGGGCGCCGGTGCACCGGTGACCGGTGTTGGTGGGGGCGTTCTTCCCCGTGTGGTGCTTGAGGACCGCGGTGGCGCTGGTGACCTTCGCGTCCTGGTTCTCGATCTCGTGGCGGGCGGTGTTGACCGCGGCGTCGTACTGCTGCCGGGTCAGTGCGCCGGTGTCCACCCGGGCGCCGTCACCGCCGGACCGGCACCCTGCGAGCGCCGGCGAGAGGGCCAGGGCGAGGACGGGGACGACGATGCGGGCGCGGCTGCGCATGCCACCTAGAGTGACATTTCGTGGCGCTCACCATCGGCATCGTCGGACTCCCCAACGCCGGGAAGTCGACCCTGTTCAACGCCCTGACCAAGAACGACGTGCTGGCCGCCAACTACCCGTTCGCCACGATCGAGCCCAACATCGGCGTGGTCGGCGTGCCGGACGAGCGGCTGCCCCGGCTCGCCGAGCTGTTCGGCTCCGAGCGCATCGTCCCGGCCACCGTGGAGTTCGTCGACATCGCCGGCATCGTGCGTGGCGCCTCGGAGGGGGAGGGGCTGGGCAACAAGTTCCTCTCCCACATCCGTGAGTCGGCGGCGATCTGCCAGGTGACGCGCGTGTTCCGGGACGCCGACGTCACCCACGTCGACGGCGAGGTCAACCCCGCCAACGACATCTCCACAATCCAGACCGAGCTGATCCTGGCCGACCTCCAGACCGTCGACAACGCGCTCCCGCGGCTGGAGAAGGAGGCGAGGATCAAGAAGGACAGCCAGCCGAAGGCCGCCGCCGTCCGGGAGGCCAAGGAGGCGCTCGAGGCCGGCACGCCGATCATCGCCACCATGATCGACCGCGACCTGCTCCGCGATCTGTCGCTGCTCACCGCCAAGCCGTACATCTACGTCTTCAACTGCGACGCCGACGAGCTCCAGGACGAGGCGCTGAAGGCGAGGATGCGGGAGCTCGTCGCGCCGGCCGAGGCGATCTTCCTCGACGCCAAGTTCGAGGCCGAGCTGGTCGAGCTCGACAACGACGAGGAGGCCCGCGAGATGCTCGCCGAGATGGGCGTGGACGAGCCCGGCCTCGACGTCCTCGCCCGCGTCGGCTTCGACACCCTGGGCCTACAGACCTACCTCACGGCGGGTCCCAAGGAGGCCCGCGCCTGGACGGTCCGCAAGGGAGCCACCGCCCCCGAGGCCGCCGGCGTCATCCACACCGACTTCCAGCGCGGCTTCATCAAGGCCGAGATCGTCTCCTACGACGACCTGATCGCCGCCGGCTCGATGCTCAAGGCGCGCGAGCTCGGAAAGGTGCGCATGGAGGGCAAGGACTACGTCATGCAGGACGGCGACGTGGTGGAGTTCCGCTTCAACGTGTGAATCGATGCGTTTGCGCAGCTCAGAGGGGGTGTGACCCCTCCCAGTCCGCACAGAGTCCGCAAGAATTCCAGCAGCATGGGCCTGATCTTCCTGTTTCAGATGCCCAATCTCCGGCGGCGGCGCCAACAACTGGCACGTCTATGACGTGACCCTTTGGCGTCGCAAACTTCGTGAGGCGCACGATGACGTGCTGGAGGTCGCCAGTCGCCCTTTTGGGGCGGGATTGCTCAACGGTCGTTCAGGTCGCTTTCGTGGAGTTGATCCACCCGCCGGAGCATCTCCATGAGCGCGCGATCACGCTCCTCAAGCGTCGCCGGCAACGGGTGCCCCAGGAACGTGATGCTGTAGTCACTTACGGTCAATAGCGACAGCATCGCCATGGTGAGAAGTGGCTGCGGTCGAGAAGGCTGGGGTCGCAGTTCGATCTCGAAGCCCTCTGGAGCCTCCGAGAGATGGTTCTTGTAGATGTCGGCGAAACCTCCGTGTACCGCTCCGGACCCCGTTCGATAGGCGGCGTACGCGGTTGGCCGAGCAGCTCAATGCGCGCCTGGGCACTTGGCCACCCGTTGTTGCGTCGCGCCGGTATGTGCGTGATCGTTCCGCGTCAACATCTAGCGTCGTCGCCAGTACGCGTTGACGATTGCTGGTTCCGGCGCGGACTGCGGCGCTCTTCGCATCCTACGGAGCGCTGTACCCTGGCGCGGAGACGCAGCGAACCGATCAAGTCATAGACGCGGTGGACCGTCGGGCCGTAGCGGCGATGCCTCACCCGGCCCGACGGCCACCTCCGGTCAGACTGAGGTCGGATCCATGTCGCGAACACCTGGCGCCGATGCTCCGTCGGTCGTCGGGACCACCAATGCCCGCGCCGCAGGTAGGAACGCCGCCAGCGCCGCCGCGATGCCGAGTATCCCCATCGCGACACCGCCGGAGCTGCCGGCAACCGCGAACACCACCGCGGCGATCGGCGCCCACACGGGCACCCTGCGGGCTCGACGCAGGCCGATGAGGAGCGTGATCATGCCGATCGTGACGCCGACGATGAACGCGATGATCAGTGCGACGAGCATCGGGTAGGCCTCCGAGGCATCGTCCAACGCCTTGATCGTCGCGGCGTCGGTACTGGCCCGGCTGTACAGGGCGAACGGGGCGTAGTACGCCACCGCGTGCCCCGCTGAGGCCACCAGGCCCAGCACCGCTAGGGATCCGCCGACGGCGACCACGCGTGACCCCCGTCCGCGGGTGGTCGCCACCAGGGCACAGACGCCCGGGATGAAGAACGCCGGCGCCAGCGCACTCACGATGCCGGCAGCAAGCCAGACGCTCGCGTGGTCGTGGACCGACGCGGCGATCATCGTCGGCGAGGAGCCGCTCGAGGAGTCGACGGCACGACGCAGGAGGTCGCCCAGCGAGAGCAGCAGCGCCCCGATCAGCAGGCCGACCGCTGAGAATCGAAGAAGAGTGGAATTGGTCATGACGTCACGCTCGCGCGACGGAACCCCTCGTCGCCTCCCGCTGCGTCGCGAATCGACTCAACCGCGCGGTGGACCCCTCTCCTCCTCCGTGCGGATCCCGGGGACGTCGAGACGATCTACCCTCGACGGGGTGTCGTCCACCGCGCGCCCCCGAGCCGTCCTCGGGGTCCCCCTCCTCGACGTCGTGCTGGCAGGGCTCGTGGTGGTTCTCTCGATCGGCGGACTGATCAGTGGAGCCGTTGACGAGACGCCGGTGGCTCTGACATTGCCAGTGGCCGTCGTGATCGGCCTGAGCCTCCTCGGACGCATGCGCGCACCCTTGGTGGCTGCGATGGTGGCCACCGCGGCCAACGTCATCCAGGGGATCTGGGGCAACCAGTCTCCGGGGACGCTGATGGCGCTGGTGGTCGTGCTCCTACTGGCGTACTCGCTCGGTGCCGGGCACGACGAAGGCGTCGCCTCGCTCGGTCTCGCATTCATGCTCGCCGGGATGTTCCTCACCGAATGGCTCGACGGTGGCTCGGACTATCCGTTCATCGCGATCGAGCTCGGCGGCGCCTGGCTGCTGGGTCGGGCGTCCAGATCCTGGCGGTCGCGGGCGACGTACGCCGAGCAGCACCAGCGCGACCTCGCCCGCCTCGCCGTGGCGGACGAGCGCGCCCGAATCGCCCGCGAGCTGCACGACGTCGTCGCGCACAGCCTGAGCGTGATCGCGGTCCAGGCCGACGCGGCCGAGGCGGCTCTGGCGCGGGACCCCTCGCGGGCCGGCGAGCCGCTCCGCGCGATTCGCGGGAGCGCCCGTGAGGCCCTTGTTGACATGCGTCAACTGCTGCACGTGCTGCGGAGCGA
>NZ_DASUFR010000186.1:0-34323 GCF_036274455.1 Nocardioides sp.
TCCTGCTCGACGTTGCGCTTCTTGCGACGGACCTTGGCGACGCGTCGGCGCAGCCGCTTGAGGGCGGCCTGGTCGTCATCTCGCTGCCGCCTGAGCTCGGCCAGCTCGCGCTCGAGTTCGGCCGCGATGGCTTCCTGGCGCTCCGATGCCTCCGTCAGCGCGAGCAGGGCCTGCTCCCGGCTCTCGACGGCGCCCACCAGCCCGTGGACGGTCTGCTCGTAGGCCAGCCGGAGCTCGCCGAGCGCCGCCGTCGGCGGCACCAGGGAGTCCGCGACCTGGAAGCGGGAAGGCCGGTCGGACCGGCCGGTGGCAGCGCGCCACTCGTGGACCTCCGAGCCGAGGTTGCTGATCTCGATGCTGGTCCAGGTGGTGTCCGCCTCGTGCATGGCCTGGACGAAGGACAGCTGGTCTCGCCGCGAGTAGCGCAGCACGTGGCGCATCCACTGCTCCATAGCGGCGTCCGTGCCCTCGGAGCGACGCCGCGCGACCAGCCCGGTCCACGGGATCGGTCGGCGCAGGAGCGCCTGGTCCAGCGCGGCGTAGTGCGTGAGCTGCTCGTAGAGACGGGAGGAGTCGTCCAAGCCCGCGTCGAGCACCGCCTGGAACTCCGATACGACATCTGCGCGGAACGAGTGCCGCGGGACTGCGAGGTCGTCGGTTGCCAGCCACTGGTCCAGAACCTCGTCGGGGTCAGCCGTGAGCCGTACCCGGTTGTCGATCCAGAGGAGCTCGTCGTAGCCAGCGAGGGACGGGTGGCCGGTGATCTTCAAGGCCCGCGCCGAGCGGACGATGTCGGCGGGCAGCACCGGCTCCACCACGACCATCCGCCAGTCGGCGCTGTGCAAGTCCGGGTCGTCGGTGAGGCAGACGAAGTCGATCGCCGAGCCTCGCGCCGCGGGCTGGTCCAGCAGCTCTTCATATCCGCCCGTGAGCGCGGTGTAGACGACCCGCCGGGGGCGCCGGCTCATGGGCGCTCGTCCTGCCGGCCGAGCAGCCGTGCGGCCGCCGAATCGTTGGCCACGATGCAGTCCCCGGAGTGGACCCACACTCCCGCGAGCAGGGCCTCCAGGAGTTCGCCGTTGCCTCCCGGCGCGCGGACCAGCCGATCGGAGCGCAGGTCGAGCACGAGGACCTGGTGGTGCTGGGCCAGACCGGCGAGTCGAACCCGGGGCAGCCGGCCCAGCTCCACGAGCAGGGCCCACGGCTCCTCGACCCGGTCGAGCACCCCCGCGTCGGGGAGGTGCTCGGCGTCGACCCGGGCGCAGAAGCTCTGCTCCGGCCCGAGCAGCTCGTCGAGGGCTGCCGACCCAGCCGCGTACGTATCGACGACGATCGACCAGGGACCGGCGTCCTGGACCTTCTGCCACAGCCGCTCGGCGCCCTCCGGCTCAGATGCGTCCGGCACCTCCAGCATGGCCGGATGCTAGCGATCCGCGCCGGTGCGCGGGCATCGTCCCCGGCCTGTGGACACAAACCCGGCGATGAGTGTCGCGAGCGTCACTCGCCAACCCGTGTCGGACCGGGAAACTTCGCCGTACCGTTGTCGTTGAACCAATCGAAGTAGTCCGGTACCCACACCGGCCCCTCCCCGGAGGGGTGGTCGGCGGGATTGGAACGAAAGAGGGTTGATCGATGGCTCGCCTGGAGGTGGGTGTCGTCGGCGCGGGCCGCGTCGGCGCCGTCCTTGCAGCCGCGCTCCGCGCCGTCGGCCACGACGTGGCCGCGGCCGCCGGTGAGTCCGACGCCTCCGTGCGGCGGATGGCCGAGCTCCTGCCGGGCGTCCCTCGCCGCAAGCCCACCGACGTGGCCCGAGCCGGCAACCTGCTGCTCCTCGCGGTCCCCGACGACATGCTGAGCAACGTCGTCACGATGCTGGCCGACAGCGGCGCGATCCACGCGGGTCAGCTGGTGGTGCACACGTCCGGCCGGCACGGCCTGGCCGTCCTGGAGCCCGCCCGCGCGGTGGGGGCCCGGGTGGCCGCGATGCACCCTGCGATGACGTTCACCGGGACCGCGCTGGACCTCGACCGCCTCCCCGGCACGGTCTTCGGCCTGACCGCCGGGGCCGAGGAGCGACCGGTCGTCGAGTCGCTGGTCGCCGACCTCGGTGGCACCCCGATGTGGGTGCCCGAGGAGATGCGTACGCTCTACCACGCCGGCCTCGCGCACGGCGCCAACCACCTGGTCACCTTGGTCACCGAGGCCATGGAGATCCTCTCGGCAGCCGGTGCGGCCGACCCGGCCGGCACGCTGCGGCCGCTGCTCACCGCCGCCCTCGACAACGCCCTCGAGCAGGGCGACGCCGCGCTCACCGGCCCGATCGTCCGAGGCGACCTCGGGACCGTCCGGGCGCACCTCGAGGACATCACGGCCAACGCACCCCAGACGCTGGCGTCGTACGTCGCCCTGGCCCGCGCCACGCTCGACCGCGCTGTCACCGACGGCCGCGTGGTGCCGATCCGCGCCGCCCGGATCCGCGATCTCCTCGACGCGGCGGTCGCCGGCCGGCCGCTCCGCGAGCCGCGGTGACCGAGGGACCGCTCCTCGCGCATACTCGCGAGGAGCTCTCCGGCCTGCTCGCCGACGCCCGGATCTCGGGACGGCAGGTCGGGCTGGTGCCCACGATGGGCGCCCTGCACGAGGGCCACGCGAGCCTGCTCCGGGTCGCGCGGGAGCGGGTGACCGACGGTCCGGTGGTGGTGTCGATCTTCGTCAACCCGCTGCAGTTCGGCCCCCACGAGGACCTCGACCGCTATCCCAGGACCTTCGAGGCCGACCTCGAGATCTGCGCGCGGGAGGGCGCCGACGTGGTCTTCGCGCCGGCGGTCGAGGAGGTCTACCCCGGCTGGCCGGCGCAGCCGCAGGTCACCATCGAGCCCGGCCCGCTCGCGTCGGTGCTGGAGGGACGGACCCGGCCCGGCCACTTCCGCGGCGTGCTGATCGTGGTGGCCAAGCTGTTCGGGCTGGTCCGGCCGGACCTGGCCGTGTTCGGCGAGAAGGACTACCAGCAGCTGGTGCTGGTGCGCAGGATGGTCGACGACCTGTGCCTCGGCGTCGAGGTCGTGGGGGGCGAGACCCAGCGTGAGCCCGACGGCCTGGCGCTCTCCAGCCGCAACCGCTACCTCGACGAGGAGCAGCGCCGCGAGGCCGTGGTCCTGAGCGGGGCCCTGCGGGCCGCCCAGCAGGACGCCGTACGCGGTGCCGACGCGGCGATCGGGGCCGCCCGCGCCGCGCTTCGGACCAGCCACGGCGTCGACCTCGACTACCTCGTGGTGCGCGCGCCCGACCTGGGCGACCTGCCGAGCGACCCACCGCCCGGCACCGAGGCCCGGGTCCTGGTCGCCGCCAAGCTCGGCAGCACCCGGCTCATCGACAACATGCCGCTCACTCTCGGAAGAAGACCCTGATGTTGCGCACCATGATGAAGAGCAAGATCCACCGCGCCACGGTCACCCAGGCCGACCTCCACTACGTCGGCTCGGTGACCGTCGACCAGGACCTGCTCGACGCCGCCGACCTGCTGGCCGGCGAGCTGGTGCACATCGTCGACGTCACCAACGGCGCCCGACTCGAGACCTACACCATCGCCGGTGAGCGAGGCAGCGGGGTGCTCGGCATCAACGGCGCTGCTGCCCGGCTCGTCCACCCCGGAGACGTGGTGATCCTCATCGGCTACGCGCAGATGGAGACCGAGGAGGCCCGGTCGTTCCGGCCGCACGTGGTCTTCGTCGACGCGGACAACAAGGTGCTGGCCAGCGGCTTCGACCCGGCCGAGACCTTCCACGGTGAGGGACTGGTCAGAGGCGACGTGACGGCGGGTCGATAGATTTCAGCGGTGGAGCACATCTTGCGGTCGGGGGCGGTACACCGCCTCCCGGGCCGCCTCACCGCCCCGGACCCCGGCTGGACGACCTCGGCCGACGTCGTCGTCATCGGCTCCGGCATCGCCGGGCTCACCGCCGCGCTACGGCTTCGGGACAAGGTCGAGAAGATCCTCGTCGTCACCAAGGACGTGCTCGCCGCAGGCTCGACCCAGTGGGCCCAGGGTGGGATCGCGGCCGCGCTCGGGCCGGGTGACACTCCCGCCCAGCACGAGGTGGACACGCTGGTCGCGGGGGCCGGTGCCTGCGACCTCGACGCGGTCCGCGTCCTCGTCGAGGAGGGGCCGGGGGCCGTCCGCGAGCTGATCGCCCTGGGCACCAACTTCGACCACAGCGCAGACGGCGAGCTGTCGCTGACCCGCGAGGGCGGCCACCACCGCGACCGCATCGCCCATGCGGGCGGGGACGCCACCGGGGCCGAGATCCAGCGAGCGCTCATCGCCGCGGTCGACCGGGCGCCGGAGATCGAGGTCATCCAGCACGCGCTCGCGGTCGACCTCCTCCTCGCCGCCGACGGCGGCGTCGCCGGGGTGACCCTGCACGTCATCGGCGAGGGGGTCCGCGACGGTGTCGGCGCCGTCCGCTGCCGGGCCGTCGTACTCGCCTCGGGCGGGCTCGGCCAGGTCTTCACCCAGACCACCAACCCGGCGGTGTCGACCGGTGACGGCATGGCGCTCGCCCTCCGGGCCGGCGCCACCCTGCGCGACCTGGAGTTCGTGCAGTTCCACCCGACGGTCATGTACCTCGGCCCCGACTCCCGCGGCCAGCAGCCGCTCATCTCCGAGGCCGTGCGCGGCGAGGGCGCCTTCCTGGTCGACTTCGAGGGCAACCGGTTCATGCAGGGTGTCCACGAGCTCGCCGACCTCGCTCCCCGCGACGTCGTCGCGAAGGCGATCATGCGCCGGATGATCGAGACCGGGCATCCGCACATGTGGCTCGACGCCCGGCACCTCGGTGCGGAGTTCTGGGAGCGCCGGTTCCCGACCATCCTCGCCACCGCTCGCTCCCACGGCGTCGACCCGGTCACCGAGCTGATCCCGGTCGCGCCCGCCTGCCACTACGCCAGCGGTGGGGTCCGGACCGACCTGTGGGGTCGCTCCGACGTGGCCGGCCTCTACGCCACCGGCGAGGTGGCGTGCTCCGGCGTGCACGGCGCCAACCGACTCGCCTCCAACTCGCTGCTCGAGGGCCTGGTGTTCTCGCGCCGGATCGCCGAGGTGCTGCCCACCGAGCTGCGCGGCTGGTCCGACCCGAGACCCGACGCCCGCACTGCAGGCCTGGTGCCCGGCAGCGCGCGCCGCGAGCTGCAGGAGGCCATGACGTCGAGGGTCGGCGTGCTGCGCAACGCCACGGGGCTGGCCGAGGCCGCCGCCGAGCTCGACAAGCTAGCGGGCGTGGCGGCCGACGAGGTCGACACCGAGTCGTGGGAGACCACCAACCTGCTCACGATCGGCACCGCGATGGCCGACGCTGCCGCGCTGCGGGAGGAGACCCGCGGCTCGCACTGGCGCGACGACTTCCCCGAGCGCGACGACGAGCGGTTCGCCGGCCACTTCGACGTCGTCATGCACGACGGCGAGATGGAGCTCGTCTTCGTCCCGAGCCCCGCGACGGACAAGCTCTGATGACGCTCCACGACGAGCTGGCCCGGGCCGGGCTCGACCCGGCCGAGGTGCAGGCCGCCATCGACCGGGCCCTGGCCGAGGACGTGCCGACCGAGGACGTCACCAGCGTGGCGACCATCTCCGCCGACGCGCGCGGCGAGGGCGTGTTCGCGGCCCGTGAGGCCGGCACCGTCGCCGGGCTGGGCATCGCGGCAATGGTGTTCGAGACCGTCATGGGCGACACCGTGTCCGTGTCCGACCGGGTCGCGGACGGCACCCGGGTCGCGGCCGGCGACGTGCTGATGCGGGTGGCCGGCCCGACCCGCGGCCTGCTCACCTCGGAGCGGACCGCTCTCAACTTCGCCTGCCACCTCTCGGGGGTGACCACCGCGACCGCGGCCTGGGTGGCAGCGCTCGAGGGCACCAGCGCCAGGGTTCTCGACACCCGCAAGACGCTGCCCGGCTGGCGCGCGCTCGAGAAGTACGCCGTGCGCTGCGGCGGCGGCCTCAACCACCGGATGAACCTCTCCGACCGGGCCCTGGTCAAGGACAACCACGTCGTGGCGGCCGGTGGCGTGGTGCCGGCGTACGAGCTGGTGCGGAAGGCCTACCCCGACCTCCGGGTCGAGGTGGAGGTGACCGACCTCGACCAGCTCCGCGAGCTGCTCGACGCCGGCTGCGTGGAGATCCTGCTCGACAACATGTCCACTGAGCTGATGGCCGAGGCGGTCCGGATCACCGCGGGCCGCGCCAGGCTCGAGGCCTCCGGCGGGCTGACCTTCGACCGCGCCCGCGAGGCGGCGGCGACCGGCGTCGACTTCATCTCGGTCGGCGCGCTGACCCACTCGGTCAAGGTCTTCGACATCGGCCTCGACCTCACCGACGGCTAGCCGAGGACGTCATGCCCCTGCTCGCCGCCGACATCGGCAACAGCCACACCGTGCTGGGGCTGGTCGAGCGCGGCGAGGTCGGCGCGGAGTGGCGGATCTCCACCGACGACCGCCGCTCGGCCGACGAGTGGGCGGTGCTCCTGCGCGGACTGCTGGGGGACCGGCTCGACGACGTCGACGGCATCGCCGTCTGCTCGACCGTGCCCGCCGTGCTGCACGAGTGGCGCGAGATGCTGCCCCGGCACTTCCCCGACGTCACCGCGGTGGTGGTGGAGCCCGGGCTGCGCACCGGCGTACCGATCCTCATGGACAACCCGCGCGAGGTCGGCTCCGACCGGATCATCAACGCCCTCGCGGCGCTGACCGAGTTCGGCGGCCCAGCGATCGTCGTCGACTTCGGCGGCACCGCGACGACCTTCGACGTGGTCAACGCCGCCGGACAGTACGTCGGCGGCGCCATCGCTCCCGGGATCGAGATCTCCCTGGAGGCGCTGGGCCGCCGCGGCGCCCAGCTGCGCAAGGTCGAGCTGGCCCGGCCGCGCACGGTGATCGCCAAGAACACCGTCGAGGCGCTGCAGTCCGGGCTGGTCTTCGGCGTCGCCGCGCAGGTCGAGGGGATCGTCGCGCGGATGATCGACGAGCTCGGCGCGGACCCGGAGGACGTCCGCGTGATCGCGACCGGCTACCTCGCCGACCTGGTCGTCGACGAGTGCCGGTGCTTCACCGACCGGGCGCCGTGGCTGACGCTCCGCGGGCTGGAGCTGGTCTTCGAGCGCAACGCCTGACCCGGGGAGCGTTGGCTCAGCGCGTGCGGCGCCGTATGCGAACGAACCGGCGGTTGCGGCCCGTCGACCGCGGCGACACCCAGGGAAGGTATGGGTCGTCTTCAGGTAGCGCCCACCGCTTCGCGATGAGGTCCGACTCCCACTTGTGGACCACGGGAGTCCGGGTCTGCGACTCGAAGTGGTAGGCGGTCGCGTTGGCGATCCAGAGCAGTCGGTAGCCGAGGTACCTCAGCTTGCAGGACAGGTCGACGTCGTTGAAGTTGATCGGCAGCGCCTCGCACAGCCCACCCACCTCGTCGAAGACCTCGCGGCGCAGGGCCACGCAGGCGCCGGTCAGGCCCGAGCACTCCCGGTTCACCAGCAGGGCGGCGAACGGGCCGCTCTCGGACTGGACCGCCCCGGCGAAGGCGTGGGTCAGGTCGTTGCAGTCAAGGGTGAGCCCCGCGTGCTGGATCGTCGTGTTAGCGAAGAGCAGCCGGGCACCGGTCATCCCGACGCCGTCCTCGAAGAGCGGAGCCACCAGCTGGACGAGGAAGCCGTCGGAGCTCACCTCCACGTCGTCGTTGAGGAGAACGACGACGTCGCCGTGCGACCTCGATACCCCCAAGTTGCACTTCTCGCTGAAGTTGAACGGCTTGGTGTAAGGCACGAGCTGCAGGTCAGGTGCGTCGAGGTCTGCGACGGCGTCGAGAACGGCATCGGGGGTGCCGGCGTCGAAGACCACGACGATCTCGAGGTTGTCCCAGCCACCCTTGTCCAGGATCGACCGCACCGCCTCGACCACGAAGTGGCGACGCCTGCCCCAGACCAGGCCCTCGTCGCCGCGGGTCGGGATCACGACACTGATTCGGACGTCCCTGTCGAGGCTGCGGGTGATCGTGTAGGTCCCGGGCCGCTGTCCGAAGCCCACGGTCCCGCTCACTCCGAGCCGGTCGAGCTGGTCCTGCACGGCCCGGCGGCCGGCGTCCCACGCGTAGGGTTTGGCCTCGGCGTCTCCGGCTGCGGAGCCAGGCACCACCCGCCAGTGATAGAGGACCTGCGGGACGTGGACCACCTTTCGGGCGTGCTCGGTCGCCCGCAGGGCGAGGTCGTGGTCCTGAGAGCCGTCGTAACCGGCGCGGAAGCCTCCGACCTCGCGGACGAGAGCGGTCCGGAGCACCGAGAGGTGTGAGGTGTACATCTGCCCGCGCAGCCGCTCCGGTGACCACGCCGGCTTGCGGAACGCCGAGTAGCGAGCGCCGTTGGCGTCGATCTTGTCCTCGTCGGAGTAGAGGTAGTCCGCCTCGGGCTCGCCGTCGATCGCGTCCTGCATTCGCTCCAGGGCCCGGGGGGTCAGGAGGTCGTCGTGGTCCAGCAGGGCGATGAACTCACCTTGCGCTGCGGCCACCCCGTCGTTGGACGCCTCGACGATGTGACCGTTGGTGGCTCGCTCGATCACCCGGATGCGCGGCTCGCGCCGGGCCGCCTCGCGCAGCACCTCGCGCACGCGCGCGTCAGGAGACTTGTCGTCGACAAGGATCAGCTCCCAGTCGGTGCAGGTTTGGTGCTCGACCGAGGAGATCGTCTCGCGCAGGACATCGAGCGGCGTGTCGTAGACCGGCGTGACGATCGAGAACAACGGGTGGACCTGGTCGGCGGACCCGCTCACGCGTCCCGCCCTCGGGGCGACCGAGCCGAACGAGCACGCTCGCGCAGCTTCCGCCCGGTCCGCCACGACGGCAGCCGGTCGATCTCCTCGATGAGTCCGTCGAGGTGGTCGCGGAGTCGCCGAGCCCGCGCGTTCAGCCGGGACATCTTGTCCTCGGCGGTCCGCTGCCGGGAGAGCGCGGCCGCGGTCTGGGCCTCGAGGCCGATGACGTGGTCCCTCGTGATCAGGGCCTCGTGGCGCTCGTCCTGCTCGGCCTCGGCGGCCGTCGTGTGCTCGTCGCGATGGCGCGCTCGCACGGGCGACACCGCCGCCTGGAGCTGCGGCCGCTCGGGGCGGCTCTCGCCGTCGCGCAGGAGGCGCGCTGCCGCGACGTACTGGAAGTTCATGGCGTCGGGCTGGTGCCGGACCCACTCGACGACCGCGGGAGGTATCCGGCCCGTGTCGAAGTCCACCTCCGCGTCGAATGGGTCGAGGATTGTCGCGTGCAGCTCCTCGATGACGAGGCCGGCGCCCTCCAGCAGGTCACAGACCGTCTCGCGCGTGAAGAAGCGCAGGTGCGTGGCGTCGAGGAGCCCCTTCTCCGTGTAGGTCCAGCGACCTCCGAGCAGCGCGAGCCGGACGGCGGCGTGCGCGACGTTGGGGATGGACACGACGACGTGGCCGTCCGGGCCGAGCAGCTGAACGGCGTCTGCCAGGCTGGCCTCGGGGTCGACGAGGTGCTCGAGGACGTCACCGAAGACCACAACGTCGAAGGTGCCAGGCTCGAACAGCGTGGTGAGGGGCGCCTTCTCGATGTCGGCGACCAGGAGCTTCTGGAAGAGGTCTCGGCGCTCGTCCGGCACGGCGTCCTCGATGTCGACACCGCTGACGTGGCAGCCCGCCTCGGTCAGCGCCAGGGCGGTGTCGCCCGCCGCACATCCGACGTCCAGGACGACCTTGTCCTTGCCGACAAGCTGAACGATCACGCTCTGGCTGTTGTTTGCGTTGCCGGGGTCGACATCGGCCTGGTAACGCGATGACACAGGTGCCTCCGTGAACTTCTGCTGCGTGGGGACGACACGAGACCTTACCCGAGGGGTGCGGCCGTCACCTCGCCGTCGCGGCCCCGGTTTCGGCCGGCGCCCACGCGGAGAGCTCCCGGCGGAGCAGTGCGCCGAGGGCGGCGCTGGCTACGACCGCGCCTGTGATGAGCCCGGCGGTCGCGCGCATGGTGACCTCGTCCCCGAAGGCGGTGCCGATCGCCAGGCCGGCCAGGCCCAGCAGCCAGCCCATCGCGACCCACAGGTGGTGCCCGAGTGCGATGAGGGCCTGGCCGCAGACCGTCGCCACCAGGAACAGGCCGACGGCGAGGGTCACCAGCAGGCACGTGAGGCGGGAGAGCTCCTGGTCGAAGTCGAAAAGCCAGGAGACGACCGGTGGCGCCACAGCCGTTGCGAGCACACAGACCCCCAGGACCACTCCGGATACGGCAGCCACGACCAGGGTCAGGAGATGGCCGAACTCGGCGCGGCGGCCCCCGCCCGCGTGCTCGGCGAGGGCCCGGAGGAATCCCGGCTGTACCGCGGTGAACAGGAAGACGGGCACCCGGACCACCACCAGAACCGCCAGGTAGACCCCGGCCCGGTCCCGCTCGGCGTCGGAGGCCAACAGCGTGACGACCAGGGGCCCGGCATTGATGAGGAGCTGCGCGGCGAGCGCACTTACCACCAGGAGCGCGAGGGCGCCGGTCAGGGATGGTGTACGCAGCGCCTGCCGGCCCTCGGGTGGAGCGTGCCCAGCTCGGGGGGCCACCGCGAACGCGAGCCACGGCGAGAGCCCGAACAGGAACCCAAAACCGGCCGAGGTTGCGTGGTCGGTCAGCACCAGCGCCACCGCCCCGACCAACCGGGCCACGCCGTCCACGACGAGCTCGACGCCGTACACCCGGAGGTGGCCCTGCCCGGCGAGCTCACCTCGCGAGGCGAACCAGCAGGCGTACCCGGGCAGCGCGAGGCACAGGGAGACCACCAGCCAGCTCTGGTCGCCGAGCGCGCGCAGCGTGGCCGGCCAGAGGGCCAGGCTGATACCGACCGCCAGCGCCGCCGCGCCCAGCCCGTGGCCCAAGGCGCGCCTGCGCAGGCTGTCGTCCCACGTTTTGCGCGCGCGCTCCCCGCCTCGACGCGCGGTCACCTCCTGCTCGAGCGGCGTGAAGAGGCCGGTCGCAGTGCTGGTCAGCAGGAAGTACAGGCTCGACAGGGCCGCGAAGCCGACCGGCCCGAGGGACCGGCCGGCGAGCACCAGGACGAGGTAGGTCGTGACGGCCTGGGCCGCGAGGCCAACGACGAGCGGGAGGCCGGCTCTCGACGACGGCGAGAGAAGGTTCCGCCGGGGCACCCGGGTAGTCTACGAACGCATCGCCACGGCCTCGTTGCTCGCTTGGACGACGGCGCAGACCGGGAAGGACCCACGAGTGACAACCGTTGACGCGCGCGGGGGTCGTGGGCTGTCCAGGCCAGACATCGCACGCCCGGTGTTGCGGGTCGTCGCCGCCCTCGTGGCCGCCGGCGTGATCGCGCTCGCGATCTGGGTGCTCACCCCGCGCGGGCTTCGCCCGCCCATCAACATCGTCGGCTACCCCACATTTGCGAACTTCGACTTCCACCCGGGTTTCCTGAAGTACCGCTTGGTCGTGTGGGTGGTCCCGGCGGTCGCCACCCTCGTACTCGCCGTGCTATGGCGATGGGGTCCCCTTTCCGGGACCCGGCCGGCGAGGCGCCCGGAACCGACGGTCGGCGAGATCGACGACCTCACTGACGGCGATGCCCCGGGGGCGTCGTCGCCATTGCGTCTGTTGTTGATCCTGCCCGCCGCCGGCGCGATCGCACTGGCGGTGAGCTCCCGGCACGGGGCGGTGACCGGGGCCGTGACGTGGGCGGGAGTGCTGGCCGGTCTTGGCTTCACCGGTGCGGTATTGCTGCTCGGGCTCCTGCTCGCGCTCCGCCACCGACCGCCTGGTGGCGTGCCGCTCCACGCGTGGCTGGACTCGGTGACCCTGGTCAACGGGCCGGCGTCCGCGGTCGGCGCCGCGCTGGCGGTGTGCATCTTCGCCCGGAGCACAGCCGCGGTGAGCACCACCGGCCAGGTCGACGGATGGTCGTGGGTGCCCGGCTGGGCCGCACTCCTCACCATCGCCGCGGCTGCGGCCTGGGCCATGGGCTCGCTGTACGCGCGGGTGCGGGCAGACGTCGTCGAGCGACGAGCGGCTGGAGTCCTCGCCGGCTCGGCCGTGGTCTTCATGGCAACAGGCGCGTTGCCCGGTCCGGTCGGTCAGCTCGCGGGCTTCGACGACATGCAGAGCGTCACAGGCGCGGATCTGCTCACCCGGGGCTTCTTCCCGTGGCGCGACGTAACCCTCATCCACGGCGTCTTCGAGGACGCGCTGCGGAGCTGGGCAGGCTTCGCGCTCTTCGAGCACACCATGTGGGCCACCGCCGCGGCGGCGGGCGGGCTGTGGACGCCGCTGGGATGGGTGGCGTTCTTCCTGTTCGCGCTTTGGGTCACCCGCGGACGATGGCTCCCGCTGTTGTGCCTGTCCGCGCTGCTCGTCTGGGGGTCGTACGTGACACTGCTGCCGCTGCGGTGGTGGTTGGCCCCGATCATCTGGATCCTGCTCGGCGAGGCAGTGCGTCGGTCGCGGGCGCGGTGGACGGCCCTTTTGATCGCGGCTCTTTTGGCCGAGGCCGTGCTGGTCCCTGAGGCCGCGTTCCAGGTGCTCGGCGTCCTGGCGGTCCTGGTGCTGCACGACCTGGTCACGCGTCCAGGGGGAAGGTCCTGGTGGCGGGGGCTGACCAAGACGCGGGACGCGGCCGTCACCGGAGCCGTGCTCACACTGCTCTGGTGCGGCTTCCTCGCACTGCACCACAGCCTCAAGGCGTTCGTCGACTACTACCTGATCTTCGGCCCCGGCCACGCCGAGTCAGGCGCGCTGCCCTTCGGGCTCAACGCGACCCGCGACTACGAGGTGGCCTTCTTCGTCGCCGTCGGCCTCGTCGTCCTCACCCTGCTCGCGGCCGGCTGGATTCTCGTGGCCGGTCGGCCGGTGTCGACCCGCCAATGGGTGATGCTCGGCTGCGCCCTCACGGCCGGTTTGTACGGCGAGAAGGCACTGGCTCGGTGGGACGACGGTCACCTCGGCCAGTCCATCTTCGTCGCCGTCCCCCTCGCGATGGCGTGGGTGGCCGTGGTGCTCTCGGGGGCAGACGACGCTCTGCAGGGGTGGTGGAGCCGTCGCCGAAGGGTCCAACATCGCAGTGCGCACTTCCCGGCCGTCTCGCTGGTAGTACTCGCCGCGATCCTCGTCGGCCTGCCCGCGGTACGGGTCGAGACCTGGCACGCCCCGTCGAGCAACAAGGCGCTGGTGCTCGACGAGTCGCTTCCGTTGCTCGGGTACTCCACGCCGGCGACCTATGACAAGGATCTCCTGGCGGACCTAGACACCGTGGTCGACGGGCTGGGCGGTCGCGACGACGGGTTCTTCGACTTCACCAACAGCCCGGGCTGGTTCTACTACATGCTCGGCCTCGACCCCTCAACCAGCTACTACCACGTGAGCATGGCCGTGCCGGCGTTCTCGCAGGAGGACCTGGTCCGACAGCTCGAGAAGGACCCGCCGTCGGTCGTCGCGTTCGACAGCCCGCCATCGATCGGCCTGTCTGCCTGGGACTTCGTGTCCAACGAGATCCGGCACTTCGTGGTGAGCCAGTACCTCCTGGACGGGTGGACGCCGGTGCTGTCGTCGCACGGTGTCGTCTTCATGCTGCGCAACGACCTGCTCGCCGGTCGGCCCACCACGCCCGAGCTCACCGAGGAGCCGCAGACGACCGACCTCTACTTCGCGGCCAACTCCTGCGACTGGGGCTTCGTCCCAAACTTCCTCCAGTCACCGCGCACCGGGCGCTCGGTCAGCATCGATGCCGGCCGGTCACGGCAGGCGCGTCGGCTCGACATCTCCGGCTGGGCGTTCGACCTGGAGTCGGGCGAGCCGCCCACCCGCATCCTCGTGGCTGCGGGCCGCCAGGTCATCGCGACCGCAACGGCGGGGGTGTCCCGACCGGACGTAGCCGCGGCCCTCCACTCGGCGGCCGCCGCCACGAGTGGCTTCACAGTCCGGTCGCTCACCGCCGATCCGGGTCGGGTGCGGGTGTACGCCGAGTACGCCGACGGCCAGGCGCACCCGCTCACCGATCGTGGTGCGGGGGTGGATTCACTGACACTGCCGGACGGCGAGGGGACCCTGAAGCTCGGACCACGTGCGCTGGGGTCGGTAGACAGCACGGTCGTCCTCAAGGGTCGGCTGACCACAGTGGACGTGCCGCCGGACGTGTCGCTGCCCGAGGTGAAAGAGCTCAGTGTCACTGGCCGGGGTGGCGAGCTGGGCCGCGGGGACTACCTGCTCACGGACACGCTCAACGCGACCTCGGCGGGTGACCGGACCATCCAGTTCCGCACCCTGTTCCGCGGGGGCCGAAGCGTGTCGGTGCGGGTGGGTTCCTGCCTGCAGTGGCATGGCTACACCGGCCATCAGCTCTACCTGTTCCGCCGCCACGGCTTCGGCGTCGGGACAGTCACACTCTCGGGGCTGCCGCACGCCTGAGCGCGGACTCGTCGATGCCTGCCCGGGCGGGACGGGTAGGTACTATCGGCGGTCGCCCGTCAAGGACATCGCCCGCGCCGGCGCGAAGACCGCGAGTTCCGCGAGGTCTACGACGCCGTCGACGGGTCGACGCTGGTCGACCAGTACAAGTGCTACGAGCTGTGGGAGCTGCTCGGCCAGCTGACCCACGTCGACGGCGAGATCCCCCTCGAGGTGGGCGTCTGGCGCGGCGGCACCGGGGTGCTCATGGCGCGGCGGATGCAGCAGGTGGGGCGAAGGCCCGGCTCCTCCTGTGTGACACCTTCGAGGGCGTGGCCAAGGCCGGCGACAAGGACCCGTGGTACCAAGGCGACGAGCACTCCGGCACCAGTCCCGACCATGTCCGAGGGCTGGCCCGCCGGCTCGGGGTCGACGTGGAGCTCCTCATCGGCATTTTCCCGAACGAGACGGCCGACCAGGTGGACGACGTCCGGCTCCACATGGTCCACATCGACGTCGACGTCTACGACTCAGCGCTGGACCCCTTGAAGTGGGCCTGACCGCGCCTCAACGAGGGGGGCCTCGTGATCTGGGACGACTACGGCTCGTTCCAGTGCGAGGGCGTGGCCACGCTTGGCCGTCAGCTGTTCGCGGCCGACCTCGGCGACGTGGGCCGCCTGGTCCACAACATCAACGGACACCTGTTGCTGTTCAAGACCGGCGACGCTCCACTGCCAGAGCTGCCGTCGATCCCCGCGTTGGCCTGACGCTCCAGAGCCGCTCTCAGCCGTTGCGGCGCGCCGACAGCAGGGCCTCGGCCTCGGCGAGTCCGTTCGGCGAGCCGATCTCGTAGAACCGTTCGTTGACGAGGTAGCCGGCGAGCCGCCCCTCCGCCGCCAACGCGGTGCACAGGGGCGCGAGGTCGGCCACCTCGCCCGCGGGCACCCGCTTCTCAACGACATCGTGGGTGAACACGGAGAGCCCGTAGTCGATCCAGCGCATCGAGTCCGGGGTGTCGGCCCCCAGCCCCTTCTCATAGCGGACGACGCGGCCGTTGGCGAACTCGACGTTGGAGGCGTCGAAGCGCCCGTCGTTGCGGTAGACGGTCATCAACGCCGGCAGGCCGGAGTCGCGGGCGGCGGCGAACACCTCGGCCGGGTCGACCTGGAGCCACGAGTCGCCGTAGAGGACGAGGAACCGCTCGTCCAGTTCCCCCGCGTCGAGGGCGAGGCGCAGCGCGCCGGCCGTGCCGCGGAGCCGGTCGCCCTCCTCGACGTACGACACCGAGAGTCCGTGCTGCGCACCGTCGCCGACGTGCTCGCGGACCTGCTCACCGAGGTAGCCGATGCAGTAGACGACCGAGGTGACCCCGGCCGCCGCCAGCCACTCGAGCTGCCAGTCCGCGAAGGGCCGCCCGGCGATCGGGAGCATCGTCTTGGGCACCGTCTTCGCGACCGGCCACATGCGGGTGCCCAGACCTCCCGCCAGGATCACGCACTGCACGTGGCTACTCGCGGACGAGCATGGTGCTGCCGGCGGGATCGATGCCGAACCGCAGCTCGGTCAGCCCCTCCTCGCGCATCGCAGCGCGCACGCGGCGAGTGTCCTCGGCGTAGAACATCAGGAACCCACCCGCCCCGGCGCCGACCAGCTTGCCGCCCCGCGCCCCAGCGTTGCGTCCGACGTCGTAAAGCTTGTCGATGCGCTGGTTCGACATCGAGGCGGAGCGTTTCTTCTTGTTGACCCAGTGCTCGTGCATCAGGTCGGCGAAGCCGTCGACGTCATCGCGCTCGAGTGCCTCGAGCTGGCGCACCCCCAGGTCCTTGACGAAGTGGAGGTTGTCGATCATCGCCAGATCGCCATCCTTCGACCTGCTCACCTGCTCGGCGAGGACCTGGTCGGCGGCTCGTGAGTAACCGGTGAAGAACATCAGCAGGTGCTGCTCGAGATCGCGCATCGTGTCGTTGGACAGCCGTGCCGGCTGGACGTCGACCGAGCCGTCGGGGTTGAAGTCGAACCGCGTGATGCCGCCGAACGCCGCGATGTACTGGTCCTGCTTGCCCACGGTGCGCCCGAGCCGCTCGATCTCGATCTCGCACGCCTCGCGGCCCAGATCGGCGGCCGAGACGTGGTTGCGCTGCATGGCATGGACGGCCTTGAGCAGCCCGACCGTGAACGAGCCGGAGGAGCCCAGCCCGGTGCCGGCAGGGATGTCGGCGGTGGAGACGATCTCGACGCTGGGGCCGACGTCGTGCGCCTTGAGCACCTCGCGCACGATCGGGTGCTCGATGTGGTCGGGCTTGTCGACCCGCTCGAGCTGGCTGTACTTGAGGAAGTAGTCGTCGGTGAACGTGCGGTTGATCGAGATGTAGATGTGCTGGCTGATCGCCGCCGAGACGACCATCCCGCCGTACTCCTGGTAGTAGGAAGGCAGGTCGGTGCCGCCGCCGCCCAGGGTGATGCGCAGGGGGGTCCGGGTGATCAGCACGGCTCAACCCACCAAGGGGACATGTGCGACTGCGGCCAGCTGCCAGCCGAGTCGGGCGTCGTCCCGGTTGAAGGGGAAGCTGCGCTGGAAGAAGCCGGTCACCCTCTTCTCCAGTGCCGACGGCTCGGCGCCGGGCGCGCGGTGCTCCATGTCGTCGACGAGCTTCTGGCCCCGCGCGATCACGGCGAGCTTGTAGAGGTTGAAGAAGGGAAAGCCGGTCCGCAGCACCCGGTCGACGTCGAGGCCGGCGTCGGTGAGCACTTGGTGCAGAAGCGGTGCGGTGAAGTGCCGCCAGTGGCCGATGTGCTTGTCGAAGGCCGAGCGCGGACCGCCGGGCACCGTGACGACAACTTTGGCGCCGGGGGCGAGAAGCGTCGCAGCGTTGTGCATCAGCGTGGTCGGGTCCTCGACGTGCTCGAGGACCTCCGAGCAGACCGCATGGGTCGCCGGCGGCTGCTCGGGGTCGCGAACGACCGGCTCGAGAAGGTTGCGCTCGTAGAAGTGGGCGGGTACGCCGGCCCGTTCGGCGGCCTGCGCCGACCGGCGTACGCCTTCGGCGCTGTACTCCACGCCGAACACGGAGGCCTGCGGGTTGTCGGCCTGGAGGTCGATCGCGAACTGGCCCTGGCCGCTGCCGATGTCGAGCACGACCGCACCCTTGGGCAGCGGGCCGAGAAGTTTGAGGATCATCGCGTGGCGGTAGTCGTTGGCCGGGTTGCCCTTGGCCGCCTCGCCGTACTTGTCCCAGTGGTCGTCCCAGTCGTCCTGGTCGGTGCCGTCGGCGTTCAGTCGGGATGGGCGGCCCGACGTCTCTTCCGTCGGGTGGCTCACAGTGTGTAGCCAGCAGCGGCGGCGTCGTCGTGGAACATCTGCACGGTCTCGAGCGAGAACTGGTCGAGGTCCTTGTCAAAGCTCTTCATCTTGGCCAGCAGGTCGGGCGTCACGGTGATGATGTGGACGCCGACCTCCTCGGCCTGCTTGATGTTGAGCACCTCGCGCGGCGAGGCCCACAGCAGCTCGAGCCCGGGGTCGTGGTCGAGCGCGGCGAGTGCGTCGGTCATGATCGGCATCGGGTCGCGGCCGGTGTCGGCGATCCGGCCCGCGAAGACGGACACTACGTGGCCGGGACCGCCCTCCGAGGCGGTGGCGACCCGCTCGACCTGGGCGACCGTCATGAGTGCGGTCACGTTGAGGTGGACGCCGTCGGCGGAGAGCTCGCGGATGACGTCGTCGCTCGGGACGCCGGCGGTGTTGGTCACCGGGATCTTGACGTAGACGTTGTCACCCCATGAGGAGATAAGCCGGGCCTGGCGCACCATCTCGGCGGGGTCGTCGGCGAAGACCTCGAACGAGATCGGGTGGGTGGAGATCGTCTCCAGCACCTTGTGGGCGAAGGCCTCGTAGTCGTCGACGCCGGCCTTGCGCATCAGCGTCGGGTTGGTGGTGAAACCGGAGATCCGCGGGTCCTCAGCCAGGGCGATCATGCTCTCCAGGTCGGCGCCGTCTGCGTAGATCTTCACTGGGGGTCTCCAAGTCGGTGAGGTTCTGTGTCGGGTCAACCGGTGCCGTCGGCGCCGCAGATCCTCAGGACATGATCCCGTGCCTGCGCTAGAGAGCCAAAACGTGCGCCCGGCGCGTCCTGCAGCGGTTCGCCGAGACCCCAGTCGATCCAGACCGACGCCACGCCCGCCCGGTGCGCCGCGTCGATGTCGCGCCAGCGGTCACCGACGGCGACGCTGCGATCGAGGTCGAGCTCCAGCCGCCGGGCGGCGTCCAGGATCATCCCGGGGCGCGGCTTGCGGCACCAGCAGCCCTCGGCGCCGTCGTGCGGGCAGACCACGATGTCGTCCAGCGGGAGCTCGCTGCGCAGCAGAGCATGCATCCGGTCGAGCTCCTCCGGGTCGAGGGCGCCGCGCGCGAGGTCGGGTTGGTTGGTGACGACGACGAGGGCCAAGCCCGCCTCGGCGAAGGACCGGCAGCTCTCCACCACGCCCGGCAGCAGGTGGAGCTCCTCGAGCCGCCGCGGCGGTGTCGGCATCCCGTCCACGACGTAGGCCTGGTTGAGGACGCCGTCGCGGTCCAGGAAGACGGCGGGGCGGCCGGTCACGTGGTCAGCAGGCCGGCCCGCGCGTCGTCGGCCATCGAGCTCATCGAGTCGCGGAGCGCCTGCGGGCCGGTGCGCTGGTTGCTCCAGCCGAGGGAGCGGATCTTGTCGGTGTTGATCCGCACCACCGGGACGTCGCCCTTCCACCCCCGGTCGCCCCCGGTGTAGTCGAAGATCGTGGTGCCCGGCTCGAGCCCGAGCACCGCCATCGCGAGTTCGGCGATCTCGGTGACGGTGACGTAGTCGCCCGTGGCGACGTTGAACGCGTCGAAGGGCGTGTCGGCCAGGGCGCCGGCGGTGAGCACGGCGTCGATCACGTCGTCGACGTAGATGTAGGACTTGCTCTGCCTGCCGTCGCCGAGGATCCGCAGCCTGGTCGGGTCCTCGAGCAGCCGGCGCACGAAGTCGAAGCCGACACCGTGGGTCTGGTGGGGACCGACGACGTTGCCGAAGCGGAACGCCCGGACGGTGAAGTCGAACATCGCGGCGTACGCCGCCAGGATCGCCTCGCCGGCGAGCTTGCTGGCGCCGTAGGTCGACGTCGGGATCATCGGCCCGTGGTCCTCGGCGGCCTCGACCTCCCCGAGATCGCCGTAGACCCCGCTGCCACTGGCATAGAGGACGAGCTCGAGCTCGGCCATCCGGGCCGCCTCGGCGACGTGGTGGGTGAGCAGCGTGCCCTGGTCGAAGTCGATGGCCGGGTTGGCGACCGCCGCGGCGATGTCGGGGTTGGACGCGAGGTGGATCGCCGAGGCGTGGCCGCGGAACGTCTCGGTCAGCGTGGCCAGGTCGCCGACGTCGGCCCGCACGACGCTTAGCCGCGGGTCGTCGGCGACCGGCTCGAGGTGCCAGTCACGGCCCGAGGAGAAGTTGTCATAGACGGTGACCTGCTCGGTCTCGGGGTCCGAGAGCAGCCGCGCGACGAAGTGGCTCCCGATGAAGCCGGCCCCGCCCACGACGCAGGTGCGCCGCAATCGGTCGCCTCCGGCGGGGAGGGTCATACGACGGACTCCCACTTGGTCGCGGCCACCGCGAGCGCGGGGTGGCTGACCAGCAGGTGCCAGATGACGCAGCACAGCCCCTCGGTGTGAGGGGTGATGTGCGTGGCGTAGGTCGGCGGCACGATCACACAGGTGTCGGCGAGCTGGGCGGTGTAGCCGCCGTCGCGGCCCACGATCCCGAAGATCGAGGCGCCGACGGACCTGGCTGTGTCGAGCGCCGCCACGATGTTGGTCGAGACCTGCTTCTCGGCATTGCCGCCGCCGACCGAGAAGACCAGGACGGCGTCCTTGTCGTCGATCCGGGAGCCCTTCAGCCACTCACTGAACGTGGTGTCCCAGCCCTCGTCGTTGGCCCGGGCGGTGAGCTCGGAGACGTTGTCGATGGGGGAGTAGGACTGGACGTTGCAGATTTTGCGGAAGTCGTTGACGGCGTGGCTGGCCGAGCCGGCCGAGCCGCCGACACCGACGATGAACAGCCGTCCCTCGCGCTCGCGGACCGCGGCGATGCCCTCGGCCAGGGCCTCGACGCTCTCGCTGTCGAGGGACTGGACGATCTCGACCGTCTCCTTGAGGAACTCTTCGGTGAATGACATGCGGGGCTATCTCCTAGAGGTGCTTCTCAGTCACGGTCGCGACCGCGAAGGTGTTGAGGCCGAACTTGTGCCGGAAGCACCTGATCGCGTGGGGGACGAAGCCCGCCCGCACCATCAGCGGCCAGAGGTCGCGCGGGTCGTAGTACATCTTGTGGTCGTCCATCTCCTCCGCCGGCGACGTGCCCAGCTTGAAGGCGGAGTACTCCAGCGCGCGCTTGCCCCGCCACGACGGCACGTTCACCGCGCAGACGCCACCGGGGCGCAGCACGCGGCGGAAGTGGGCGAGGGTTCGATCGGGTTCCCAGAGGTGCTCGATGACCGACATGCATAGGACGACGTCGAGCGAGGCATCGGCCACCTGCTCCATGGTTTCGGGCAGGAAGCCCTCGATCGCCCTCACCTTGGGGTGGGCGAGCAGGTCGGGGGCCAGCGAGACGTCGGTCAGGGTCGCTGTGCCGACCTCGCCGAGCACGTTGCGCATGAACGTCGCGTCGTACCCGCAGCCGACGTCGGCGACGTCCTTGCCGACCAGCGGACCGACGACCTTCTCGATCTGGCGCTTGGAGAGCCAGACGCCGAACCGGTCGACGACCGTGACGTCGCCGCCCTCGCCGAATGAGCTGGAGCGGCCCGCCGCAGGCTCAGTCACGGTCGAGGGCGGGCCCGTAGCTGACGCGCGTGGCGTGGAGCAACAGGGTGAAGCAGAAGGTGGAGAACCCGACCATCATCAGCATCAGACCGAGGACGCCGAGGTGGGGGATCGTGGCCGAGGGGTCGGGCAGCGTGTAGTCCTGGGAGATGAACGTGACCAGCAGCACGATGTCGAGGACCAGACCCACCGCGAAGAGGATGCCGCTGATCACCATCATCCGCGTGTACTCGAAGACGCGTCGCCAGCGTCCGCGCAGCCGTCCGCCATAGTCGAGGAACATGTGAGCCAGGCCGCCGAAGTAGAGGCTCTGCAGGCCGATCACCACGAGTGCGACGCCGACCAGCTGGGTCAGCAGGCTGAACGTGACCTTGCCGATCGTGATGTCGCCGAAGGACAGCGGCAACGACAACAGCAGGCCCAGCAGCATCAGCGCGATGCCCGGCTTGATGAGGAAGAACTCGGCGCCGTGGATGAACATCGCGCGCAGGTTGATCCACGCGGCGGCGAACGGCGAGAACCAGCCGGACCGCTTGTGGTGGGAGAGGCGGCCCTCCTGGTCCTTGAGGAAGGTGACCGGGACCTCGGTGGTCCTCAGCTCCATCCGCACGGACTTGAGCACCATCTCCGAGGCGTACTCCCACGACTGGGAGACGAGTCCCATCCGCACCAGCGCGTCGCGGGTGATGCCGCGCATCCCGCAGTGGATGTCGCTGAAGTGGCTCCCGTAGAGGCGGTTGAGGATCCACGTGGTGAACGGCGTGCCGAAGTACTGGTGCAGCGGCGGCATCGCGCCCTTCTCGATGCTGCCCTTCCAGCGCGAGCCCATGGCGTACTCGGTGCCGTCGCGCATCGCCTCGACGAACGGCGCGAGCTTGCGGAAGTCGTAGGTGCAGTCGGCGTCCCCCATGACGATGTACTGGCCGCGGACATAGGGGACCGCGTCGATGTAGGCGCGGCCCAGCCCGCGGCGGGGGGTGTGCAGGACGCGGGCGCCACCCTGCAGTGCCAGCTGCGGGGTGGCGTCGTCGGAGCTGTCGACGATGAGGATCTCGCCGCGCACGCCCGCGTCGCGCAGCCCCTCGTGGCACCACGCCACGAACTCCTCGACGGTGATCTGCTCGTTGACCGCGGGCACGAGGATGGTCACCTCTGGGTCGGTCTCGTCGTCGGCGGGCACCAGCAGGGTGATCTCGGGGTCGTCCAGGGCCGTGAAGGCGGTCACGCCGGGCAATGCGCAGGCGGCTTCCAGGCCGGCGGGGACGTTGGTGCCGACAGGCGTCAGCGAGTCGAGCACTTCAACCACGCACGACACCCTAACAACGGGAGGGCCAACCTACGGAGTTGACGCGAGCGCCTCTGTCAGGGTCCTGCGGGCTAATCGCCGCGTCCCGGGAGGGCCCGTCCCGCGGCCGCTGAGACCCTGGCTCGCCATGAGCCCTGACCCTGCTCGGCTCGGGCCTCGGCACGCTCGGCGCGAGCCCGCAGCTGGCGAACCTGCCGGCGCTGCGCGTCCAGCTTCTTGCGCACCTTCGCGAGCGCCGCGGCGCGCCGCGCCAGACGCCGCTCGAGGCGGCGTACCTCGCGGTTGGCGGCGTCGAGCTCGGTCTGCACCATCGCCACCCGCGTCCGGCCGTTGCTCTGGTCGGCGAGCCAGTCGGGCAGCGTGCCCGTTGCGAGGAGCTCGCCGGGCTGCTCGCCACGGGTGTCCCGTCCCCGAGGGATACGCCGCAGCCGCACCATGAACTCGATGTGGTGGTAGCGGGTGGGGTGCATGGAGTCGACGATCCACGAGGATTGGCCGATCGTCCGCAGCTCGTGCATCTGCTCCAGGAAGCTCTCGGGCGTGAACAGCCACACGTGGCAGTCCACGTAGGTCCCGGCTCGTCCTTCCTCGACCTTGTCCAGTGCCTGGTCGATGGTGTGCATCCGCTGGCTGTAGTCCGGGGGCAGGCCGGCCCAGAGCTCCCGGACGTCGTTGTGGACCGTGGCCGAGAAGTAGTCGTAGACGGCCCGGGTCGTGGGCCGGGTGGCACCGAGCTCGTGCGCCTCCAGCATCTGACCGACCGTCGTTGGTGGCCGGTGCACGTCGAAGCAGTAGCGACGGTCGGGCACCATCAGCACCAGCGCGCCGTCGTCAGCGACGATCTCTGCGAGGTTGTCCAGCCAGCCGATCACGTCGGGCACGTGCTCGATCACATGCGAGGCGACCACCCAGTCGAACGGCGCTCCCTCCCGGCACGCTTCGGCGAGGGAGACCGTGCGGCCGTCGGGCTGCACCAGCGTGTAGTCGATCTCGGGGATCGCCTCCGGCGGCACCTCAGGGTCGCCGGCGTAGTGGGCGCGCAGCCCCGCCTGGTCGTGGACGTCGACGTACCGGACGTCCGCCTCGTCGCGGCCGACGATCGCCTGGTGGAGCGGGCCTACCTCGAGACCCCGCCCGTGCGAGAAGTCCTGCAACGCCCACAGACGGTTACGACGCGGGTCTCGCTGTTTCTCCACGCTTCTCCTTCGGGCGGGCCTGGGCGCCGCAAGCACCGCGGGCGGGCGGTTCGATGGATCAGGCTAGATCAGGCCGGTCGGCCCCGGCGCGGGCTGCCCGGGCTAGCTGTCGAAGATGCGGGTGCCGGTCATCTCGTGGTGAGGCTCTACGACGTGGCCCTTCTCGAAGACGACGATGCTGTCGTAGAAGTGCATCGACCGCGTGGTCCGCGTGAAGTCGTCGACAACCAGACGGCTGTCGTGGGAGTGCCAGGCGTTGAGCTGGTCGGTGAGCTGCTTGGCACGCCGCATGAAGGTGCGCGGGCGTCGGTAGCCGCCGCCGTACTCGTCCCAGTAGCTGGTGTGCAGGTCCTCGATGAGGAAGACCCCGTCCTCCTTGACCAGCGGGTACATCACGTCGAACGTGGCGAGCTGCTGACCCATGGTGTGGCCCCCGTCCTCGATCAGGACGTCGATCGGCCCGGTCCGCGCACCCACCGTGCGAAGGAAATCGCGGTCCTCCTGGTCGCCGATCAGCACGTGGGTGCCTGGGCCGCCGAGCTCGGCGCAGCGCTCGTCGATGTCGATGCCGTAGATGGTCGCCTGCTCCCCGAAATAGTCCCGCCACATCTGCAGCGAGCCACCTTGGCTGACGCCGAACTCGACGACCACGATCGGCTTGCCGCGGAACTTCTCGAAGTGGCGGTGGTAGATGTCGAAGTAGTGCATCCATTTGTGAATGAGCCGCCCCTTGTTGTTGCGGAAGTACTCCTCCAACGGGTTGTCCAAGGCCACGTGTCCTCCTGAGCTGGGCGTGGTTGCCAGTCTAGGTCCGGCGCAGCGAGCCGCCGTGGGTGCCACCGCCCGGTTGACTCCACGCGTCACCCACTCGCGCGAGCCGGCAGTTTCGACGCCCGTGGATAAACGTCAGACATCGAGCCCTGTACCACAACCCGCAAATGCTGGATAGCGAGTCCATATACATTCCACATTCGCCTTCCGGAATTGCGGCATTGCACAGGGGTCGGTATCGTCGTTGACGGGGTCGACAATTTCTTCTTGACATTCTTGCCTTTTCCATCCCGATTGCTTCCCAAGAAAGTGCTGGTGGGTTATGGCGCAGAAAGTGCACATCGTTCTCGAGGACGACCTCGACGGCAGTGAGGCCACCCAGACCGTGTCGTTCGCTCTCGACGGGACCTCCTACGAGATCGACCTCAACGACAAGAACGCCGCCGCGCTCCGCGATGCCCTGGCCACCTACGTCGGCCACGCGCGCAAGGTGAGCGGTTCCCGCCGCGGCCGGCGTTCGTCCGCGGCGTCGGCCGGCGGCCACCCCGCCAAGGAGATCCGCGAGTGGGCCCGCGCCAACGGCCACAAGGTCCCCGAGCGCGGCCGCATCCCCTCCGACGTGCGGGAGGCGTTCGAAGCGGCCCACTAGACCCGACCCCTCCCATCCGCTGTTCGCTGATAGCGGATGGACCCTGGGTGGCTCCCGGGAACGCGTAGGCTGGCGGTGGGGTTGTTGTCCCGAGCGACCCCACCGAAGCTTTCGAGGAGACACGCATGTTCGAGCGGTTCACGGACCGAGCCCGCCGGGTGGTCGTGCTGGCCCAGGAAGAGGCCCGCATGCTCTCCCACAACTACATCGGGACCGAGCACATCCTGCTCGGCCTGATCCACGAGGGCGAGGGTGTTGCCGCCAAGGCCCTCGAGAGCCTCGACATCTCGCTGGAGGCGGTCCGCGCCCAGGTCGAGGAGATCATCGGCCAGGGCCAGCAGGCGCCCAGCGGCCACATCCCCTTCACGCCGCGGGCCAAGAAGGTGCTCGAGCTGTCCCTGCGCGAGGCGCTGCAGCTCGGCCACAGCTACATCGGCACCGAGCACATCCTGCTCGGCCTCATCCGCGAGGGTGAGGGCGTCGCGGCCCAGGTGCTGCAGAAGCTCGGCGCCGACCTCAACCGGGTCCGCCAGCAGGTCATCCAGCTGCTCTCCGGCTTCCAGGGCAAGGAGTCCTCGGCGTCAGCGGCGGCCGCGACCGGTGGCGGCGACGCCCCGTCGTCCTCGCTCGTGCTCGACCAGTTCGGCCGCAACCTGACCCAGGACGCCCGCGAGGGCAAGCTCGACCCGGTCATCGGCCGGGAGCAGGAGATCGAGCGGGTCATGCAGATCCTGTCCCGGCGTACGAAGAACAACCCGGTCCTCATCGGAGAGCCGGGCGTCGGCAAGACCACGATCGTCGAGGGGCTGGCCCAGGACATCGTCAAGGGCAACGTGCCCGAGACGCTCAAGGACAAGCAGATCTACACCCTCGACCTCGGTGCGCTGGTCGCCGGCTCCCGCTACCGCGGTGACTTCGAGGAGCGGCTCAAGAAGGTCCTCAAGGAGATCCGCACCCGGGGCGACATCGTGCTGTTCATCGACGAGATCCACACCCTCGTCGGCGCCGGCGCGGCCGAGGGCGCGATCGACGCCGCCAGCATCCTCAAGCCGATGCTGGCCCGTGGCGAGCTGCAGACGATCGGCGCCACCACGCTCGACGAGTACCGCAAGTACCTCGAGAAGGACGCCGCCCTCGAGCGCCGGTTCCAGCCGATCCAGGTCGCCGAGCCGTCGATCGCGCACACCATCGAGATGCTCAAGGGGCTGCGCGACCGCTACGAGGCGCACCACCGCGTGACCATCACCGACGAGGCGCTGGTCTCGGCGGCGACGCTGGCCGACCGCTACATCTCCGACCGGTTCCTGCCCGACAAGGCGATCGACCTCATCGACGAGGCCGGCTCGCGGCTGCGGATCCGCAGGATGACGGCGCCGGCCGACCTGCGCGAGTACGACGAGAAGATCGGCGACGTCCGCCAGCGCAAGGAAGCGGCGATCGACGGGCAGGACTTCGAGGCCGCGGCCCGCCTGCGCGACGAGGAGAAGCAGCTGATCCTGAAGAAGTCCGAGCGCGAGAAGCAGTGGCGCGCGGGCGACATGGACGAGGTCGCCGAGGTCGACGAGGAGCTGATCGCCGAGGTGCTCGCCGTGGCGACCGGCATCCCGATCGTGAAGCTGTCCGAGGAGGAGTCGACCCGGCTGCTCAAGATGGAGGACGAGCTGCACAAGCGGGTCATCGGCCAGGAGGAAGCCGTCAGGGCGCTCTCCCGGGCGATCCGGCGCACCCGCGCCGGGCTGAAGGACCCGAAGCGTCCGGGCGGTTCGTTCATCTTCGCCGGTCCCTCCGGTGTCGGGAAGACCTGGCTGTCGAAGTCGCTGGCCGAGTTCCTGTTCGGCGACGAGGACGCGCTGATCCAGCTCGACATGAGCGAGTACGGCGAGAAGCACACCGTCTCCCGCCTGTTCGGCTCGCCTCCTGGCTACGTCGGCTACGAAGAGGGCGGCCAGCTCACCGAGAAGGTGCGGCGCAAGCCGTTCTCGGTGGTGCTCTTCGACGAGGTCGAGAAGGCGCACCCGGACATCTTCAACAGCCTGCTGCAGATCCTCGAGGAAGGGCGCCTGACCGACTCGCAGGGCCGGGTGGTCGACTTCAAGAACACCGTCATCATCATGACGACCAACCTCGGCACCAAGGACATCGCCAAGGGCGTTCACCTCGGCTTCAACCAGAGTGGCGACTCCGCGGGCTCCTATGAGCGGATGAAGAACAAGGTCCAGGACGAGCTGAAGCAGCACTTCCGGCCGGAGTTCCTCAACCGGGTCGACGAGATCATCGTCTTCCCGCCGCTCACGCAGGAGCAGATCATCCACATGGTCGACAACATGATCGGCGCGGTGGAGACCCGGCTGAAGGACCGCGACATGCGGCTGGAGCTCACCCAGGCGGCCAAGAACCTGCTCGCCGAGCGGGGCTTCGACCCGGTGCTGGGTGCGCGTCCGCTGCGCCGCACCGTCCAGCGCGAGATCGAGGACGTGCTCGCCGAGAAGATGCTCTACGGCGAGGTCGGCCCCGGCCAGATCGTGCTGGTCGGTGTCGAGGGCGAGGGCCCGACCGCGACCTTCACCTTCGAGGGCCAGAAGGTCGGGGAGCTGCCCGACCTGCCGCCGTTCGAGACCGCAGGCGTCGAGGTGGGTGACGCCCTCGGTGACCCCACCGAGGACGAGCCCGGGCCGATCGACGTGCCCAAGTCGGGCGGGGACGACTGACCCACACCCGCAGACCCGGGTCCCACCGACGACCCGCCTCATCGCTTGATGTGGGCGGGTCGTCCTCGCTTGTACGGTCGTAGCCTGTGGTCGTGTCCACCGACACCGACCATCTGGTCGAGGCGGCACGGACCGCCTCCGCTGCGGGCGACTGGGCCACAGCACGTGACGCCTGGGCCACGGTCGTCTCGCGGGAGCCGACGGCAGAGTCGCTGGCCGGCCTGGCGGACGTGCTGTGGTGGCTCGGCCGGACCGAGGAGTCGATACGTCACCACGAGCGGGCCTACAGCGCGTTCCAGCGCATCGGCGATCCGGACAACGGCGCCATGATCGCGGTCGCGCTCTACCTCATCAACCGCGTCAGCCTGGGCAATCTCGCAGCAGCCAGAGGCTGGCTTGCCCGGGCCGCTCGCCTCGTCGCCGAGAACGATCTCGGACCCCTTGAGGGTTGGGTCCGCCTGGCACAGGCCCACGACACCGCCGACCCGCTCAGTGCGGAGCGACTGGCCGACCGGGCGCGGGTCCTGGCTCGACGGTTCGGCGACACAGACCTGGATCTCTGCGCGATCAGCCAGCTCGGCGCGGCCCTCGTGCAGCAAGGCAACGCCGAGGCGGGCGGGCGCCTCCTCGACGAGGCGATGGCCGCCGCACTCGCCGGGGAAGGCACGAGGCCGCACACGGTCGTCTACACCAGTTGCGTCCTGGTGCGGTCGTGCAGCCGGACCGCCGACCTCGAGCACGTCCTGCAGTGGGTCCGCGCCGCCGATGACTTCGAACGTCGCTACGGCAACCGTCACCTCTACACGACCTGCCGCACCAGTCTCGGTGCCGTCCTGTTCGCCGCGGGCGACTGGGCCGGCGCGGAGCGCGAGCTGCGAGCCGCTCTCGAGCTCGGGGCCTCCGCCGAGCCCGCGGTCTGTGCCGAGGCGATCGTGTGGCTCGCCCTGCTTCGGCTTGCCCAGGGTCGGCTCGAGGAGGCAGAGCGCCTCCTGGAGGGGTTGGACGAGGTTCCTGCGCACAACCTCATCAGGGGTTCATTGGCCCTCGCGCGCGGCGACGTCGCCGAAGCCAGGCGGTTCGCCCGTCGGCGCGTCCGGGCCATGGGGCGGCCCGACCTCGAGCGGTCCGGGGGCTACCACCGCGGCCTCGACTGGCTGGAGCAGGGCTCCGTCCTCGAGCTGTTGGCCCGGGTGGGCGATCCTCCGGAGGCCGAGTCGGCCGTGCAGCAGCTCGCCCATCTCGCCTCGGCCACCGGCATGGAGCAGCTGCGCGCACTGTGGCTCCGCGCGACCGGGATCCTGCACGCCGACGTGCCCTCCCTGGAGGGTGCAGTCAGCCTCTTCACCCGTCTGCGGCTCCCGCTGGAGGCCGGCCGCAGCCGGATGGCGCTGGCCGCGGTGCTGACCGGTGACGACGCCATCGCGGAGGCTCGCGCGGCGCTGGCGACCTTCGAGACTCTGGGTGCCGATCGCGACGCGAACCAGGCTGCGGCCCGTCTTCGTGAGCTGGGCCTGGTGGCGGCGCGTCGCGGCCCGGCCGGTCTCGGTGAGCTCACCCAGCGCGAGCGGGAGGTCCTCAACCTGCTGGGTGAAGGACTGTCCAACCGGGAGCTTGCCGAGCGGCTCTTCCTCTCGCGCAAGACCGTCGAGCGACACGTCCGCAACGTGTTGTTCAAGCTAGGCCTGCGAAACCGGGCCGAGGCTGCGGCATACGTCGTCCGTCATGCCGGACAGATTCGCTCCACAAGCTGAGGGTTCCTGCCGATGCGGTGATCGAGCGGTCCGGGCAGGTTGGCCGCATGACCACCACCATTGACGTCACTGCTGCACTGGGTCCCTCGATCGAGGGCGAGGTGATCGGCCGGGCGGACCCGAGGTACGACGACGCCCGCGCCCTCTACAACCGCTGCCGGGAGTCGCGCCCCAGAGCGGTCGTCCGTTGCGCCAGCGCCGAGGACGTCGCCGTCTCGATCCGGTTCGCCGTCTCCGAAGGGCTGCAGGTGGCCGTGCGCGCGGGTGGTCATGGGTTCGGCGGTCACGCTTCGGTGCAGGACGGCCTCGTACTGGACCTGCGGGGCCTCGATCACGTCCGCGTGGACGACGCGCGCCGGGTAGCGGCGGTCGGAGGCGGGGCGCTGGCCGGACAGGTCGACCTGGCCACCCACCAGTTCGGGCTGGCCACGACGACCGCGACCGTCTCCACGGTCGGTGTCGCGGGCTTCACTCTCAGTGGCGGGATCAGCTATCTCAGCCGCAGGCACGGGCTCGCGGTCGACAACCTGGTGGGTGCGGACGTCGTGCTCGCCGATGGCACCATGGTCCAAGCGGGCGAGGGCGGCGACGAGGACATGCTCTGGGGGCTGACCGGAGGTGGCGGCAACTTCGGAGTGGTCACCGAGCTGCGGATGCGGTTGCACTCGGTGGCGGTGGTGACCGGCGGGCCGATGCTGTTCCCGCTGGAGCGGACCGAACGGGTGACCCGGCGCTTCCGCGACTGGATGCCGCAGCAGCCGGAGGACATCTACGCCTTCCTGGCCATCTTGACGGTGCCGCCGGACGCAGGCTTCCCCGCCGAGCTCAGGGGCCGCCCCGCGTGCGCCCTGGTCTGGTGCAACACCGCGCCGGAGGAACGTGCCGAGCGGGCCCTGGCGGTCTTCCGCGCCGAGCACCCCGTCGTGGACGGAGTCGGCCGGCTGCCGTACCCCGCGCTCCAGTCGGCCTTCGACGCTGCCGCTGGGCAAGGGAGATACGGCCACCTCACCGGGCTGCTGTACCAGGACCTGCCCGACGCCGCCGCCGCTGAGCTCGAGCACTTCGGCCGCACGCAGCCCACCGTCCTGTGCCAGAGCCACCTCTACCCGCTCGACGGCGCCGCGGCCCGCGCGGACCGCGGCGACACCGCCTGGCCATGGCGCGACGCGGCCTTCGCCCAGATGTTCGCCGGCGCCGCGGCCACAGCCGGGCACGAGGACGCCGTCAGGGACTGGTCGACCGGGTTCCGGGACGCGCTGCGGCCCTTCGCCATGGCTGGGCAGTACGCGAACTTCGCGACCGACGAGAGCGCCGAGGTGAGCAGGGCCTGCTACGGCGACAACGCTGAGCGGCTGGCGAGGTTGAAGGCGCGCTACGACCCCGCGAACGTGTTCCGCCGCAACCACAACATCGTCCCGGTGGCGGAGCCGGGCCCTCAGCCCGAGAGGCCGTAGGTCGCGACGCTGCGGCGCACCACAAGGCCGTCGCGGACCAGGCTCTCGAGCGCACGGGCGCGCTGTGCCGGGTCTCCCGGCCACGCCGCTTCGAGGCGGGACACGTGGACGGGCTCCTGGCTGTCCCGGACCACCGCCAGCAGCCGCCCCCGGCACTGGCGGTCGGTGCCCTGCCACGCCTGCGCGCGGCGGGGGGCACCGGTGTGTGCCGGACGGCCGGCAGCGTGCCAGGCGCAGCTGTCGACGACCGGGCACTCCCCGCACCGCGGTGCCGATGCGTGGCACACCAGCGCGCCCAGTTCCATGACCGCGACCGACCACGTCGGCGCGGCACCGGACGCCACGGAGGGCAGCACCGCCTCCGCGGCGGCCCGCTCGGCGCGGGTGACCGAGGCCGGCGGGAGCTCGGTCCCGGCCAACACCCGCGCCAGCACTCGGCGCACGTTGGTGTCGAGCACGACCTGCCGTTGCCCGAACGCGAATGCCGCCACCGCGGCGGCGGTGTAGTCGCCGACCCCCGGCAGGGTCAGGAGCTCGTCGTAGGACTCGGGCAACTCGCCGGCGTACCGCTCGACGATGGCGGTCGCCGCAGCGTGCAGCCGCAGCGCGCGCCGCGGGTAGCCGAGCCTGCCCCAGGCCCGCACCGCCTCGCCGGCCGGCTCGGCGGCGAGGTCACCGGGCTTGGGCCAGCGCTCCATCCACTGCTGGTGCACCGGCAGGACGCGCACCACCGGCGTCTGCTGGAGCATGACCTCCGAGACCAGCACCGACCACGCGGAGGCCTCCGGGCGGCGCCAGGGCAGGTCGCGGGAGTTCTCGGCGTACCAGTCCAGCACCGGCGCGTGCAGCGTGGTCATTGCGAGAGGACGGTAGCCCCTTCGGCGTGGGTACGCCGTCGGAGGGTCCCCGCGCTCTACGGTGCGAAATGTGCCAGCGACGACCCGCGGACCGTTGCCGCCCGGTGTCTACTGGCGCCGCCGGCTGGCGGTGCTGAGCATCGCGCTGGTCGTGTTCCTGGGCGTCGGCAAGGTCCTCGACCGTGGCTCCGACGGGTCCTCCGACGACACGGCCGAGCAGGCCGGGGCGACCACGATCACCAGCCCGACCGCGACCGTCGCGGTGCCCGAGCCCGAGCCGACCAAGAAGGGCGGCAAGGGCAAGGGGAAGGGCCATGGCAAGGGGCACGGTCAGGGTCAGGGTCAGGGGCACGGACAGGGCCAGGGCCAAGGCCAGAGCGCGCCTCCCACGCCCACGGCACCCCCGACGCCGGTGCTGCCGGACCCGACCGGGCCGTGCCCGGACGAGGACGTCTTCATCACGCCCAGCATCGTCGCGCCCGTCGGCGGCTCGGACATCACCATCATGCTCAACCTGCAGACGCGGACGTCGGTGGCCTGCACGTGGCAGCTGTCGCCGGACACGATGCGGATGAACATCGTCTCCGGGGCGGACCAGATCTGGCTCAGCCGGCAGTGCCCGTCAGCGATCCCGACCCAGGACGTCGTGGTGCGGCTGGCCTCGGTCACCCAGGTCCCGGTGGTGTGGAGCTCGCGGCGCTCCGACGGCGAGTGCTCCGACCGCACCGCCTGGGCGCTGCCGGGCTTCTACCACGTGCGCACCGCAGTGCTCGGAGGTGAGCCGACCGACGTGCAGTTCGAGCTCCTGGCGCCGTCGGCGCCGACGGTGACCCAGACCGCGCAGCCCGAGGACGGCAAGGGCAAGCACAAGGGCAAGCACCAGGGCAAGCACCAGGGCGGCGGCAACGGCTGACCGATCCCGCCTCGAGCGCGTAGGTCAGACGTAGCGCTCCAGGATCGTCGACTCCGCCAGCCGGGACAGGCCCTCCCGCACGCTGCGGGCCCGCAGCTCGCCGACGCCCTCGACGACCTGGAGGTCCTCGACCCCGGCCGAGAGCAGCTTCTGCAGGGTCCCGAAGTGGTCGACCAGCCGGTCCACGACCGCCGCCGGGAGCCGCGGCACCTTGGCCAGCAGCCGGTAGCCACGCGGCGCCACCGCGCCGTCGAGGTGCTCCACGGTGCCCAGGCCGAGCACCCGCGCCGTCGAGGCCGGGTCGACCAGCTCGGTGGCGGTGAGCGCCTCCAGCCGCTGCAGCAGCGCCTCGGGCCGCTTGCCGCGGCGCCCGCCGGCGACGTAGTCGCGGATCACCAGCTCGCGCTCGACGTCGACGCCGGTGATCAGCTCCTCCAGCTGCAGGGCCAGCAGCCGGCCGTCGGTGCCGAGCTCGAGCACGTAGTCCTCGATCTCCCGCGCGATGCGGGTGACCATCTCCAGCCGCTGGGCGACCACCGCGACGTCGCGGACGGTCACGAGGTCCTCGATCTCCAGCGCGGACAGGGTGCTGGACACCTCGTCGAGCCGCAGCTTGTAGCGCTCGAGCGTGGCGAGCGCCTGGTTGGCGCGGGACAGGATCTGGCCGGAGTCCTCCAGCACGTGCCGGGTCTCGCCGACGTAGGCCGCGATGATCTGCATCGACTGCGACACCGAGATCACCGGGAACCCCGTCTGCCGGGCGACCCGGTCGGCGGTCCGGTGCCGGGTGCCGGTCTCCTCCGAGGGGATGTTGTGGTCGGGCATCAGGTGCACGGCCGCTTTGAGGATCCGGGTGACCTCGCGGTCGACGATGATCGCGCCGTCCATCTTGGCGAGCTCGCGGAGGCCGGTGGAGGTGAAGGGCACGTCGAGGTCGAAGCCCCCCGTCGCGATCGACTCGACGGTCTTGTCGCTGCCCAGCACGATCAAGGCCCCGGTCCGGCCGCGCAGGATCCGCTCCAGCCCGTCACGCAGGGAGGTGCCCGGTGCGATCGCCTGCAGAGTGGCGCGCAGCCGCAGCGACTCGTCCGGCGAGTCCACCATCGCGCCACCTCCTCGCGGCTCTCGGTCAGCGCAAGACTATGCGGTAGGAGCCGGGATTCAGGGACGGTGCGGCCCCCGACCCGGTTAGCCTGAGCCGGTGACGGTCTCCGAGAACCGCCCCTGGGGCTCCTGGCACATCCTCGACGAGGGCGACGGCTTCAAGGTCAAGCGGATCGTGGTGCACCCGGCGTCCCGGCTCTCGCTCCAGCGCCACGAGCGCCGCGCCGAGCACTGGGTCGTGGTGTCCGGTACGGCGACGTGCACGGTCGGCACCGAGACCGTCGTCCTGCACCCCGGCGACACCGTCGACGTCGAGATCGGCCAGGCGCACCGGATCGCCAACGAGGCCGACGAGACGCT
>NZ_DASUFR010000187.1:0-4580 GCF_036274455.1 Nocardioides sp.
GGTGAGGTAGGGCACGACCCCGAGCCACAGGAAGAACGCCGGCGCGTCCGCGTCCAGCCCGGACCCGGTCAGCCGCTCGAGGAACGGCTCGCGCTCGAAGTCCACACCGACGAAGGACACCGTGTCCGGGACGGCGATGCCCGCCTCGGCCAGCCGCTCGCGCTTCCACTCCCCCGTGGCCGGGAAGTCGACCTCCCAGAACCGCAGGTCGGCGTGCGGGTTGCGGTAGGCCGAGGTGTCGAGGCCGGCCCCCAGCACCACCGCCTGCCGGGTGCCGCGGGCGTACGCCGCGGCCAGGGCGTCCTCGGCGTACCGGTGCCGGACCGCGATGAAGATCCGGAGCCGCGAGCGGTCGGGCCCGTGCTCCAGCCCGGCCAGGATCTCCTCGCGGTCGCCGAGGATCCGCCACGCCAGCGGGTCGTCGAAGACCACCGGCCGGTCGAGCTCGGGGTGCAGCGCTCGCAGCACCGCAGCCCCGAAGGCGGTCCGGCTCGGCTCGCCCTCACGCACCGGCGCGCGGCCTCACTGGCCGACCACCGGGCCGATCACTGGCCGAGCCTCGCCAGCTCCTCCTGCACGATCCCGGGGTCGAGCTTGGTGAAGATCGGCGTCGGCTTCTCGACCTTCGCGCCGACCTTGACCGGCCGCGACTCCCAGGCCGGCGTGGCGGAGTAGTCGCCGGTGATGACCGGGTAGAAATCGAGCCCGGCGCCGTTGTCGGGGTCGAGCTCCTCGACCGTCTCGACCCGCGGCATCGGCATGAACTCGCCGTCGCCGCCGAGCGCCAGGTGGACCTTGTTGGAGGAGTGCGGCAGGAACGGCGAGAGCATCGTGTTGCAGTCGACCACGCACTGCGCGGCGACGTGGAGCACGGTGGCCAGCCGCTCGCGCTGCGACTCGTCCTTCATCTTGTAGGGCTCGGTGAGGGTGAGGTACTTGTTCACCTCGCCGACGACCCGCATGGCCTCCGCGATGCCCTGGCGCAGCCGCTGCCGGGCGACCAGCCCGCCGACGGTGTCGAAACCGGCGCGGACCGCAGCCAGCACCGCCTCGTCCTCGGGGTGCAGCTCGCCCGCGGCCGGGATCTCGCCGAAGCTCTTGGCCAGCATCGTTGCCGTGCGGTTGACCAGGTTGCCCCACCCGGCCACCAGCTCGGAGTTGGTCCGGGTCACGAAGTCGGCCCACGTGAAGTCGGCGTCCGACGTCTCCGGGCCGGCCGCGCAGATGTAGTAGCGCAGCGCGTCCGCCTGGTAGCGCGAGAGCATGTCGCCGACCAGGATCACGTGGCCCCGGCTGGTGGAGAGCTGCTTGCTCTCCATCGTCATGAACTCCGACGACACGACCTCGGTGGGCAGGTTGAGCGTGCCGAACCGGCCCGGCTCGCCGCCCCGGTCGCCCGCGCCGTTGTAGCCGAGCAGCTCCGCGGGCCAGATGACCGAGTGGAAGACGATGTTGTCCTTGCCCATGAAGTAGTAGGAGACGGCCTCCGGGTCGTTCCACCAGTCCCGCCACCGGTCCGGGTCGCCCAGCCGGCGGGCCCACTCGATCGAGGCGGACAGGTAGCCGATCACCGCGTCGAACCAGACGTAGAGCCGCTTGTTGGGCTGGTCGGTCCACCCGTCGACCGGCACCGGGATGCCCCAGTCGATGTCGCGGGTCATCGCCCGCGGCTTGAGGTCCTCGATCAGGTTCTGGGAGAACTTGATGACGTTGGGCCGCCACGTGCCCGACGCCTCGCGGCCGGCGATGTAGTCCTGCAGCGCCTCGGCGAGCGCCGGCAGGTCGAGGAAGAAGTGCTGGGTCTCGACGAACTCCGGCGTCTCGCCGTTGATCTTCGACCGCGGGTTGATCAGGTCGGTCGGGTCGAGCTGGTTGCCGCAGTTGTCGCACTGGTCGCCGCGCGCCTCGCCGTACCCGCAGATCGGGCAGGTGCCCTCGATGTAGCGGTCCGGCAGCGTGCGCCCCGTCGACGGCGAGATCGCGCCGAGCGTGGTCTGCTCGACCATGTAGCCGTTGCGGTGCACGCCCTCGAACAGCTCCTGCACGACGTTGTAGTGGTTACCCGTCGTCGTACGGGTGAACAGGTCGTAGGACAGCCCGAGGTCGACCAGGTCGTTGACGATCACCGCGTTGTTCTTGTCGGCCAGCTCGCGCGCGGTGACCCCTTGGTCGCCCGCGGCCACCAGGATCGGCGTCCCGTGCTCGTCGGTGCCGGAGACCATCAGCACGTCGTGGCCCGCCATCCGCATGTAGCGGCTGAACACGTCGGAGGGCACGCCGAAACCGGCCACGTGGCCGATGTGGCGCGGGCCGTTGGCGTACGGCCAGGCGACGGCGGACAGGATCTTGCTCACGGAGACCAGCCTAGGAGTCGGAGTTCCGGGGCCGCGACAGCGTTGATTCGGGACTTCTGCCGGTCGAGTCGGGAAGTCAAGAAGTCAAAGCGGCCGACTCGACCGGCAGAGGTCCCGAATCAACGCCTAGCTGAAGTCGAGCTTGCGGTTGCGGGTCCGCTTCAGCTCGAAGAAGTAGGGCACCGACGACAGTGTCACCGAGGCGTCCCAGATCTTCCCGGCCTCCTCGCCGCGCGCGATCTGGCTGAGCACCGGCCCGAAGAACGCGTGACCGTCGACGGCGATCGTGGGCGTGCCCACGTCGGTGCCGACCTGGTCCATGCCCACGTGGTGGCTCTTCTTGACCGCCTCGTCGTAGGACGGGTCGTCGTAGGCCGCGGCCAGGGCGACGGGTACGCCGATCTCCTCGAGCGCCTCCTCGACCAGCGCCCGGTCCATCTTCTCGCGTCCCTCGGTGTGCTTCTTGGTGCCGAGAGCGGTGTAGAGCTCGGCCAGCTTCTCCTGGCCGTACTCCTGCTCGACCGCCATGCAGACCCGCACCGGGCCCCAGGCGTCCTTGAGCCCCTCGCGATAGCTCTCGGAGATGTCGTCCTTCTCCTCGTTGAGGTAGGCCAGGCTCATGATGTGCCAGGTCACCTGGACGTCGCGGACCTTCTCGACCTCGAGCATGGTGCGTGAGGTGATCCAGGCGAACGGGCAGCGAGGGTCGAACCAGAAGTCAACGTTGCTCATGTCAACCATCAACCGCGCCGGCCCTCATCTATTCCGCGACCTGTTCCACGTGCTGTTCCGCGTCGCATGGCATGTGCGGTGACCTCTCGGGCAGCACCGAAACCCGTGATGTCGCGATCCGGTCACGACTGGACCACTGGTCCCCATCCGCGTGGCCGGGCTCACACCACGGGTGGCAGGATCTCCGCATGCCTGGAACCAACCTCACTCGGGACGAGGCGGCCACCCGCGCCTCTCTCCTCGACGTCACGTCGTACTCCATCGACCTGGACCTCACGACGGGCGACACCACCTTCGGCTCCACGACCACCATCGTGTTCAGCTGCCGTGAGCCCGGCGCCTCGACCTTCGCCGACCTCGTCGGCGCGACCGTGCACGAGATCACGCTCAACGGCGAGAGCCTCGACACCTCGGCGTACGCCGACAGCCGCATCGCCCTGAGCGGGCTCGCCGCCGAGAACACCCTCGTGGTCAAGGCCGACTGCACCTACTCGCACACCGGTGAGGGCCTGCACCGCTTCGTCGACCCTGCCGATGACCGGGTCTACACCTACTCGCAGTTCGAGGTGCCGGACGCCCGCCGCGTCTACACCACCTTCGAGCAGCCCGACCTCAAGGCTCCCTACACGTTCACCGTGAAGACGCCCGCCGGCTGGGTCGCCTCCTCCAACGCCGCCAGCCCCGAGCCGCTGCCGCTCGAGGGGGATACGGACGGCGCCCTGCTGTGGCGGTTCCCCGCGACCAAGCCGATGTCGACCTACATCACCGCGCTGGTCGCCGGCGAATATCACACGGTCTCCAGGACCTACCACGGCGCGCACGGCGAGATCCCGATGGGCCTCTACTGCCGGCAGTCGCTGGTCGAGCACCTCGACGCGGACGAGCTCTGGAAGATCACCGAGCAGGGCTTCGCGTTCTTCGAGGACAAGTTCGGCTACCCCTACCCGTTCGGCAAGTACGACCAGCTGTTCGTGCCGGAGTACAACATGGGCGCGATGGAGAACGCCGGGTGCGTCACCTTCCGCGACGAGTACCTCCCGCGCAGCCGCCAGGACCGCTCGTTCTACGAGTTCCGGGCCGAGGTGATCCTCCACGAGATGGCCCACATGTGGTTCGGCGACCTCGTGACCATGAAGTGGTGGGACGACCTGTGGCTCAACGAGTCGTTCGCCGAGTGGGCCTGCTACCACGCCGAGGCCCTCGCGACGTCGTACACGGACGCCTGGACGGGCTTCACCAACGCCCGCAAGCAGACCGGCTACCGCGCCGACTCGCTGCCCTCGACGCACCCGATCGCCGCCGACAACGTCGACCTGCACGCCGTCGAGGTCAACTTCGACATGATCACCTACGCCAAGGGCGCGGCGGTGCTCAAGCAGCTGGTCGCCTGGGTCGGGCTCGACCCCTTCCTCGCCGGGCTCAAGCAGTACGTCCACGACCACGAGTTCTCCAACACCGAGTTCTCCGACCTGCTCACGGCGCTCGAGAAGGCCT
>NZ_DASUFR010000188.1:0-6136 GCF_036274455.1 Nocardioides sp.
CGATGCCGCGGGTCGAGACGGTCGAGGAGCTCGACCCCGACAACGGCGCCGGGCTCGATTTCTACCCGGTCATCACCGGCGACTACTCCGCCACGCCGGCCTGGGAGTCGCGGCCGGTCAAGGTCGGCGCGAAGGTTGAGAAGCCGACGCCGATCTTCACCAAGCTCGACCCCGGGATCGTGGAGGAGGAGCTGGCGAGGCTCGGCCAGTGATCGGCCCGGTGGTCGGCCAGTGAGGCCGCGCGCCGGTGCGTGAGGGCGAGCCGAGCCGGACCGCCTTCGGGGCCGCGGTGCTGAGAGCGCTGCACCCCGAGCTCGACCGGCCCGTGGTCTTCGACGACCCGCTGGCGTGGCGGATCCTCGGCGACCGCGACGAGATCCTGGCCGGGCTTGAGGACGGGCCCGACCGCTCGCGGCTCCGGATCTTCATCGGGGTCCGGCACCGGTACGCCGAGGACGCCCTGGCCGCGGCGTACGCCCGCGGCACCCGGCAGGCGGTGGTGCTGGGGGCCGGCTTCGACACCTCGGCCTACCGCAACCCGCACGCCGACCTGCGGTTCTGGGAGGTCGACTTCCCGGCCACGGGGGAGTGGAAGCGCGAGCGGCTGGCCGAGGCGCGCATCGCCGTCCCGGACACGGTGTCCTTCGTCGGTGTGGACTTCGAGCGCGAGCCGTTCCTCGAGCGGCTGACCGGGTCCGGGCTGGACGCGGACGCGCCGGCGTTCTTCCTGTGGCTCGGGGTCGTGCCCTACCTCACCCGCGAGGCGACCGCGGCCACGCTTCGGGCCATCGGGTCGATCCCCGGCGGCGAGGTCGTCTTCGACCTGCCCGCCCCCGCCGAGGACGGCGAGGCCAGGGCCCGGGTCGACCGCGCCGAGCTCGAGGCGAGGGTGGCCGGGCTCGGCGAGCCGTTCCGCGGTGGCTGGGAGCCGGCGGAGATGCTGGCGCTCCTGGCCGACGCGGGGTTCGACGACGTCGAGGACCTCGACCGGTCGGCGATCCGCAGCCGCTACCTCGGCCTGCCGCCCCGCCCCGCGCCGGGCGGTGCGCACGTGGTGCGAGCCCGGCGCAGCAGGTGAGGATCACCCTCCAGCTCCACTACTGCTGCTGACTGCGCCCACCGTGCCCGATCACGGCCCGGACCCCGTTGACGCCGTGGAGCTTCAGCTCGACCACGCCGATGTCGGTGGTGCGACCCTCGGTGAGGGCGATGCCGCCCTTGCGCGCGGTGAACCAGTACGGCGTCCCGGGCTCGTTGCGGGCCGAGCTGACCAGCGTGTCCGGGATGAGCACGTCGGGGTGCTCGCCGTAGAGCGCGTCGAGGTCGAGCAGACGGCCACCGGCCTTGCCGGCGTGCAGGAGCTCGACGCGGAACGGCCGGTCGTACTTCTGCTCTCCGGACACCGTCGGGAACAGCCACGACTGGTCGCCCTGGTCGAAGACCCGGAAGCCGAACGGCGCGATCACCGGTCGGTGGCTGCCGGCGTAGCGCATCTCGCCGCGCACCTTGGCCCCCGTGGGGGCGGTGAAGGCGGCGGTCGGCGCAGGAGTGTTGACGACGATGAGCGAGTGCGTGGCCGCGAGGTTCGCCCCGGTGGTGCTCGGCTTGTCCCCGCGCTCCTTGCGTGCAGTGGTGACCGCGGCGGTGTAGGTGCCGGGGACGATGCCGCGGACGGTGTACTGCCCGCCCTCCGACTGCTCGGTCCAGTTCACGGCCATCGCCGTGGCCTGGTCGCCGTCGACGTAGGCGGGACGCAACCAGCTGTCCTCCGGGATTGCGGTGAGCTTGACCTGGCCGCCCTTGGGCAGCGTGCCGGTGAGGTTCACCGTGGGCTGGTCGAGCGGCACCACACCCAGGGCGACCGCGGTGTTGCTCACCAGGTCGACCGCGCGGCCTGCCCAGGGGAACTCGGTCTGCTCCGGGCCGTCGCTGGGGACCGCGCTGCGGCGCAGGTAGAGCGAGTAGGTGCCGATCGGAAGCCCCGTGAAGGTGATCGTCGCGCCGGGAAGGCTCGCGGGGTCGCCCTGCCACACCTTCAGGACCCGCCCGTCGGCGTTGCGGAGCTCGGCGTCGACCGAGCCGTTCGCGCCGGGGAGGCCGGTGTCCGAGGGCGAGACGCTCACCGAGCGACCCGGGTCGAGCGCGAGGTCGGCGGTCGCGACCTTCTTCTTGGCCACCGCCACGACCTGCGACGTCGGGACGTAGGCGGACCCGGCGTACGACGTCGTGACCGTGTAAGGACCCGGCTCGAGCGAGGTGACGACGTAGCGGCCGATGTCGTTGGTGACCACGCCGGCGGCGAAGGCGCCGGTCCGGTCGAGGATCGTCAGGAACTGGTTGGGCAGCGGGACGCCGCCGCTGGTCACCTGTCCGCGGACGATTCCCGCGTGCCGGGTCTTGAACGACACGTGGACCGTGCGGCCGGCGCGCAGCAGCAGCCGCTTCGAGAGGAAGCCCGGGACCGTCGAGTCGGTGTGCAGCCCCTCGTCGCGGTCGGCCTCGACGCGGTAGGGGCCGGGGGCGACCTCGAACCGGTAGTCGCCGTTCGCGTCGGTGACGGTCTGCGCGGCGACGCTGCCGTCGACCCGGGTCAGGCGGAGGAGCCGGTGGCCGCCGTCACCCTTCCAGGTGCCGGTGACCACCGCCGGCGGCTGCACCACGATCCGGCCGAGATCGCGGCGGGGCTGCACGGGGCGGAAGAAGCGCGTGTGCCGCATCCAGCTGTTGAGGCTGCCGTCCGGGCCGACGTAGGACGGCGTGAACCGCTTGGTGGACTCCTGGTCGCACTCGCCCGACCTCCGGGCGCGGTGTCCTCCGCCGCTGCTCACCGACTCGCTGCAGACCCTGACGAGGTACGGCTCGCGGAGCTGCTTGAGCGTGAAGCGGCCGCTCGCGTCGGTCCGGGCGAGGACCCGCTTCTCCTGGGTCAGGTCGACCGGCAGCCCGAGGTCGGAGAAGCGGATGCCGGTGACCAGCGCGTTGCGGATCGGGGTGCCGTTGGGGCCGGTGACCCGGCCGGTGACCGTCCCCTTGGTCGGCGGGGCCTTGGGCCGCTTCGCGTGGTGGTGGTGCCGGACCTTCGCTGCGAGCGGGTCGGGTGGGGTGCTGAAGTAGGTGTTCGGGCCGCCGTGGCCGGCCGCCGCCGGAGCAGCGGTGTGCGCGGCCCGCGACGGCGCGGCGGCACCCGGCTGGGGGAGCAGCAGGACCGCTCCGGCGAGGGCGACCGACAGGGAAGTGGCGACGGCCAGGGGTCGGGCACGCGTCATGCCGGGATCATGCCTCAGCCGATGAGGACTCTTTCCTCCACCGCGCCGTACGCCGCGACGTTGCCGCCCCGCACTGCCTGCTGCTGCTCACCGCTGGGTCCGGTGCCCCGGACCGGAGCAATGCCACGGTGGCTGAGGTGGGAAGGCGTTCTGCGCCTGAGCCTCGAAGCCTTCGCAGCGAAGGCACCCGGGTGAGCCCCAGCCTCGGCTCGCCTGGCTTCGAGGCTCGTCGCTGGCGCTCCTCGCACCTCAGCCACCGTGGTGGGCCTGCCGCTGGTCGAGCCTGTCGAGACCTCCGCAGCGATGGCGCCGACTGGCCCGCCGGTGGCTGAGGTGCGAGGCCGGCCACGGCCGAGCCTCGAAGCCTCCGCAGCGATGGCACCGACTGGCCCGCCGGTGGCTGAGGTGCGAGGCCGGCCACGGCCGAGCCTCGAAGCCTCCGTAGCGAAGGCACCCGGGCGAGTCAGCGTGCGGCTGGTCGCGGAGCCTCACTGGCCAGGTCGCGGATCGGCGGTAGCTGCGCGAGGCCGTTGACCACGACCGAGAAGACCAGCAGGGCCACGGCCAGTGAGTGGTGGCCGGCCGCCCAGAGGCCCCACGAGGCGAGGCCGAAGACCAGGACCTTCACCACCGGGCGCACGACCGGCGAGCCGAAGCGGGCCTTGGGCGAGGCGAACAGGAACCACGCCAGCATGCCCAGCAGCGGCAGCAGCCAGACCAGCAGCCAGCGGGCCGAGGTGGACCAGCCATAGACGCCGAGCCCCACCAGGGCGAGCACCTCGTCGACGAAGACGAGTCCGAGGACCAACCAGCCAAGAGCGACCACCTGGGGATTCTCTAGGGTCGCGCCATGGCGCTCTACCCGATATCGGCCCGGGCGGTCGAGGCCGCGCTGGCCGAGCAGCAGGTGTGGGAGGACGGGTACGACATCGCCGCGGCCCGGGACGCCAACCGCGCGTTCGCGTTGGGCGAGGAGCCCGAGGACGTCGCCGAGGTCGTCGACCTCGACGCGGACGGTGTGCCGGTCCGGCTGTTCCGGCCGCAGGGAGCCGACGCCGGAGTGGTGGTGCACCTGCACGGCGGTGGCTTCGTCTTCCACGACGTCGACGTGCACGACCGGCCGTGCCGGCGCTTCGCGAACCGCCTGGGGATGGCGGTGCTGAGCGTCGACTACCGGCTGGCGCCCGAGCACCGGTTCCCGGCGCCGCTCGAGGACATCGACACGGTTCTGACCTGGCTCGACCACGGCCGTGCCGGGCTCGGGGAGGGGCCGAGGTTCGTGCACGGCGACAGCGCGGGCGGCAACCTCGCGCTGGTGACCGCGTTGCGCCACCCAGGCCGCTTCCGGGCGGCGGTGCTGGTCTACCCGTTCCTCGACCCGACGCGGGGCTTCGCGTCGTACGACCTCGGCGCCGCGGCCGCGTTCGACCCGCGCGAGGCCGAGTGGTACTGGCAGCAGTACGCCCGCGACCAGCGCGACCTCACCCACCCCGACCTGGCGCCGCTGCTCAGCGACCGGCTGGGGACCCTGCCGCCGACGCTGGTCACGACGGCCGAGCACGACCCCCTCCGCGACGAGGGGGAGCACCTCGCCGCTCTCATCGCCGAGGCCGGCGGTGACGTGACCTGCACCCGCTACCTCGGCCAGATCCACGGCTACTGGCGGCACGCGGCGTTCCCGGCCTCCGAGCAGGCCATCCGGCAGGCGTGCACGTTCCTCCGCAGCCACTGACAGGATGACCGCATGCGCGTCCACCTCGGCTGCGACCACGCCGGACTCGACCTCAAGGCGCGCCTGCACGCCTGGCTGACCGAGCACGGGTACGAACCGGTCGACCACGGCCCCTTCGAGTACGACGCACTCGACGACTATCCGGTCTTCTGCCTGCGGGCGGCCGAGGGTGTCGCGCACGACCGCGAGCAGGGGCTGGACAGCCTGGGCGTGGTCATCGGCGGCTCGGGCAACGGCGAGCAGATCGCCGCGAACAAGGTCCCCGGGATCCGCTGCGCGCTGGCGTGGTCGGAGGAGACCGCGTCGCTCGCCCGCGAGCACAACGACGCCCAGGTCGTGTCGGTGGGCGGGCGGATGCACTCGATCGAGGACATGACCAGGTTCGTCGAGGTCTTCCTGAGCACGCCGTTCAGCGGCGAGGAACGCCACGTCCGCCGGCTCGGCCAGATCGGCGACTACGAGCGCACGCGGGTGCTCCCGCCGCTCCCCGAGTCCGCCCAGGGACGCGATGCCTGAGGGGCACACCCTCCACCGGCTCGCCACCGCCCTCGACCAGGCCTTCGCCGGCCACCCCGTCCGGGTGTCCAGCCCCCAGGGACGGTTCGCGGAGTCCGCGGCGCTCCTCGACGGCCGGACCGTCGAGGGCGCCGAGTCGTGGGGCAAGCACCTGTGGGTGCGCTTCGACGGCGATGACCTCGTGCACGTCCACCTCGGGCTCTACGGCCGCTTCGACCTGCTCGAGGGCGCAGGGGCGGTGCCGCCCCCGGTCGGCCAGGTCCGGCTGCGCCTGGTGCGCGCGGACGGCGCCGACCTGCGCGCCCGCACCGAGGTGCGAGCCCTTCGAGGCTCGCAAGCTCGCACCTCAGGAGAGCCGCAGCGAGCCTCGAACGTGTACGCCGACCTGCGGGGCGCCACCGCCTGCGAGCTCCACACGCCCGGGCAGCGCGACGCGCTGGTCGCGCGGCTCGGCCCCGACCCGCTCCGGCCGGACGCGGACCCCGAGCGGGCCTGGCGGCGGATCAGCCGCAGCGACCGGCCGATCGGCGACCTGCTCATGGACCAGGAGGTCGTGGCAGGAATCGGCAACGTCTTCCGCGCCGAGGTGCTGTTCCGGCACCGGATGCACCCGCTCCGGCCG